>NZ_JBVJGT010000023.1:0-93662 GCF_055587185.1 Micromonospora sp. NPDC048040
CCCCCCCCCCCCCCCCCCCCCCCCCCCCCCCCCCCCCCCCCCCCCCCCCCCCCCCCCCCCCCCCCCCCCCCCCCCCCCCCCCCCCCCCCCACGTCGCGTCGGGCATCATGGCGGCATGGTGCAGGTGGCGGTGTGCGGGCCGGCGACCGCGTCGGGCGCCGAGCTGGCGTACGCCCGCCGGGTGGGCGAGCTGCTCGCCGAGCGCGGCGCCACCGTGCTCTGCGGGGGCGGCGGCGGGGTGATGTCCGCCGTCGCCGCCGGCGCCCGTTCCCGAGCCGGCCTGGTCGTCGGCGTACGCCCCGACGACGGCACCTCGCCCGGCCCCGTGGCGGACGTGTCGGCCACGGTCGTCACCAACGTGGGCCAGGCGCGCAACGCGATCCTGGTGTGGAGCGCGGACGCGGTGATCGCGGTCGGCGGCTCGTGGGGGACGCTGTCCGAGGTGGCGCTGGGCATGCGGCGCGGCGGCATCCCGGTGGTGGTGCTCGGCGGGTGGCGGATCGTCGACGCCGGCGGCGTGCCCGTCGACGGCCCGCTGCACGTGTCCACCCCGGAGGAGGCGGTCTCGGCGGCGCTGCCGCGGTGACGTCGCCGCGCCCGCTGGCGGCCGACGCGCCGGGGCGGGTCAGCCGTGCTGCCCGGCCCGGTACGCCGCCGCGAGCCGCTTCGGCGCCCGGTCCTGCCACGCCTCGACGACCAGCTCGGTCAGCTCGTCGGGGTCGATCCGGTCGAGCCGGACCAGGACGACCGGGTAGCCGTCGAAGTGCGGGGTGGCGAAGTAGACGCCGGGGTCGTCGGCGAGCAGCGCCTCCTTCGCCCCCAGGTCCGGCATTCGCACGCCGAGCACCGGGCCGTCGGGCGCCGCCGCCCCGAGGGCGTCGAGGTCGGCGCGGCGCAGCGGGCGCTCCCAGACGAACGCCCGGTCCCGGACCTTCCACGCCGGCGCCCCCTGGTAGGAGGGGTGCTCGCTCGTCTCCGGCAGCCCCAGCGCGATCCGGCGTACGTCGTCCCACGTGGCCATGTCCCGACCCTACGCCTGACCGACGACGCGCGGTTCCCGCTCGGCCGGCGCGGGGGCCGGCCGGGGGCGGAGGCCGGGCAGCAGCGGCAGCAGGGTGACCACCAGGCAGAACGCGGTCATCACCGACAGGGCGGGGCGGAGGCCGAGCGCGGTCACCGACCAGCCGCCCAGCAGCGCGCCCAGCGGCAGGCCCGCGAACGCCAGCGATCCCGCCAGCCCGATCACCCGGGTCTGCAACTCGGGCGGCACCCGCTCGTAGATCGTCACGCCGAGCAGCGGGTTCACCGCCGCGATGCCGATGCCGGACGCGAACGTCACCGCCAGCACCACCGCCAGCTCCTCGCTCAGCGCCAGGACCAGCAGCCGCGGGGCGCCACTGACCGCCGCCCCGACCACGAAGGTCAGGTACCGGGGCAGCCGCGGGCCGTACGCGGTGAACAGCAGGTTCCCCAGCAGGGCGCCCGCCGAGAACGCGCCCAGCACCAGGCCCAGCCCGGCCGGGCTGCGCAGCACGTCGGCCACCCAGAGCGGGATGTAGACGGCGACGCTGGCGTTGACCACCATGTTCAGCGCCGAGATCACCAGCAGCATGGTCAGCAGCATCCGGTCGCGGCCGAGGTAACGGAACCCGCCCGCCAGCGCGCGCAGGTAGCCCTCCGGCCGCGCCGGCGTCGTCGGGGGCGCCGGCGGTCGGACGAGGAGCCCGACCAGCAGCGCGCAGACGGCGAAGCTGGCGGCGTCGATGAGGATCGCCTGGGTCACGCCGAACCACCAGACGAGCAGCCCGCCCAGCCCCGCGCCGAGGAGGGTGACCACCCGACCGAGCCCGTCGTAGACGGAGGTCAGCCGGATCAGTCGCACCCCGGCGGCCTCGGCGGCCGGGCGGAACATGACGTGCTTGACCCGGTCGCCGACGCCCCGCAGCGTGCCCACGAGGGCGACCAGCGCGACCAGCGCGCCGAAGCCCAGCCACGGGGTGAGGGCCACCGCGACCATCAGCCCCGCGCTGCCCACGTCGGCCAGGATCGAGGTGCGGCGCAGCCCGATCCGGTCCGCCCAGGGGGTGCCCAGCGCGCCGGAGAGCAGGTAGGGCAGCGTCTCGGCGGCGGCCACCGCGCCCATCTTCGCGGGGCTGCCGGTGGTCTCCAGCACCAGCCACGGGATCGCCACCACGGAGACCCGGCTGCCCAGGTTCGAGATCAGGTCGGCGGCGACCAGGGTGGTCAGCTCCCGCCGGGGCGTCACGCCACGCTGCCGATCGACGCCTCCGGGTGCTCCACCGCGCTCGGGTGGGCCTCGGCGTGCCGGGCCCGCAACGCGCGCTTGTCCACCTTGTTCGAGCGGTTGAGCGGCAGCCGGTCGACGAACTCCACCCCGCCCGGCGCCCAGGTGTCGCTGAGCGCGGCGGTGACCAGGTCGATCAACTCCCGCGCGGTCACCGTCGCGTCGGGCGCCGGCACCACGTAGGCGTACGGCAGCTCGCCGGCGACCTCGTCCGGCACGCCGATCACCGCCGCCGCGCGGACCTGCGGGTGCCCGGCCAGGACGTCCTCGATCGGGCGGGAGTAGATCGGCCAGCTGCGCCGCCGGGTGAGGATCCGGTCCTGCAACCGGTCGACGAGGTAGAGGTAGCCGTCGGCGTCGACGTGCCCGATGTCGCGGGTGCGGACCCAGCCGTCGACCAGCGTCTCGGCGGTCAGCTCGGGCCGGCCGTGGTAGCCGGCGAAGCGCAGGTCGGTGTGCACCCACACCTCGCCGTTCTCGCCGGGCGGCAGCACGGTGCCGTCCTCGGCGCGGATCTCGACGCGCACGTCCCCGTACGGCCGACCGCAGGAGCGCAGCCGCTCCGGGTGCTCCGGGTCGTCGGTCAGCCCCGGCAGGGCGGTGATCACCACCGCCTCGCTGAGTCCGTACACGATGCGCAGCACCGGGCCGAAGCGGGCGATGGCCTGGCGCAGGCGGGCGGGTGCGGCGGGCCCGGCGCCCACGTTGAACATGAACATGGCGGAGAAGTCCGCGCCGTCCAGCGCCGGGTGGTCGAGCACCTCGTAGAGCATCGGCGGGGTGACGAAGGTGGAGTTGATCTGCTCCCGCCCGACGGTCTCGATGAACCGCGCCGGGTCCCAGCCGTCGCGGGGGAACAGCACCCCGCCGGTGAACAGGTTGAACAGCGTGGTGATCTGGCCGCTGGCCAGCCACATCGGCGAGTGCGACAGGTGCCGCAGCAGCGGGTACCCGGCCGCGCGGAAGTCGGCGGCCAGGGCGAGGATCTGCGCGTAGAAGCTCTCCCGGTGGTGCACCAGCTTGGGCGTGCCGGTGGTGCCGCTGGTCTGGAGGAAGGACTCCGGCGCGGGCGGCCGCGCCGGCAGGTCGTCCCCCGTCGTGGGGGGCCCGGCGGCGGTCAGGTCCGGGCCCGCGCCGCCCGGACCCAGGCAGAAGACCGGCACGCCGGGCAGCCCGGCGGCCAGCCCCGGACCCAGGCTCGCGGGGTCGCGGGCGTCGTAGACGAAGGCGTCGGGGCGGGCCAGCCGGACGAACTCGTCCACCTCGCGGCGGGAGGTGACCGGCGCGATCCACATCGTCCGGCAGCCCAGCAGGTGCAGGGCGAGCTGCACCAGCGGCCCCTCCACCGGGTTGCCGAGCGCGACCAGCACCCCGTCGCCCGGCCGTACGCCGTGCCCGCGCAGCGTCGCGGCCAGCCGGCGCACCTCGGCGGCGACGTCGGCGTAGCTGAGCCGGCGCCCGCCGCCGACCAGCGCCTCCCGGTCACCGAAGTCGGCGAACAGCTCCAGTGCCCGGTGTGCGTAGCCGTCCCGTCGCTCCGGTCCGTCAGTCATCCCGCAGCCCCCATCGGCGAAGAGGAGTGGCCGTCCGCCGGCCGACCCGGGGACGTGTACACCGCGTCGGCGGGCCAGCTCGCCGGCGCGGCGGGTGGGCGCGCGCCTCGGCGACCGCACCGCCGCCGTCCGTGAGCGTAGGCACCACCGCCTGTCACGGGACAGAGACCGAACGGCGTTCCGGCCGGACCGGAGGACATTTGATCACGTCGATCAGGTTGATTGACGCCCGTAAAACGGGGCGGCTAGGTTTCTGGACCATCGTCCAGGCGGTGCCGTCAGCGGACGGCCCTGGGCTGCCAACGATGGAGGTTCAATGTCGACCCCGAAGAGATGGCCTGTCATCGCGTCCGCGGCCACGCTGTTGATCGCGGGAACCCCGGCGGTGGTGGCCAGCGCCGGCCCGCCGGACGCCGAGGCGGCCCGCCAGCAGCGGACGGTCTGGGCGGGCAGTTGGGCGGCCGCGGTCACCCGGGGCAACGCGACCGGCCTGACCAACAACGGCCTCAACAACCAGAGCGTCCGGATGGTCGTGCACACCAGCGTGGGCGGACCGCAGTTCCGGGTGCGACTGAGCAACATGTACGGCGAGCAGGCCGTCAAGGTCGGCCGCGCCACCGTGGCGAAGCCGAACACCGCGACCCCCGACGACCTGTCCGACATCGACACCTCGACCCTGCGGGAGCTGACCTTCGACGGGGCCACCTCCGCCACCATGAACCGCGGCGCCGAGCTGCTCAGCGACCCGGTCGCCCTGCCCGTCGGCGACCAGCAGGACCTGGTGGTGACCCTGCACTTCCCGACGCCGACCGGGCCGGTGACCTTCCACGGCCAGTCCCGGCAGACCAACTTCATCGGCGCCACGGACCTCACCTCCGCCGCCGACGGCGCCGGGTTCACCATCCGGCCGAACTGCTGCTGGTTCTTCCTGTCCGGCATCGACGTGCAGCGCCGGCACAGCCCCGGCTCGGTGGTGGTCTTCGGCGACTCGATCGCCGACGGCAACGGCAGCACCGTCAACGCCAACAAGCGCTGGCCGGACCTGCTCGCCGACCGCCTCGTCGACGCCCGCCCCGACGTACGCACCCCGGGCGTGCTCAACCTGAGCCTGGCCGGCAACCGGCTCAACCACGAGGGCACCGAGCCCGGTGCGGGCGGCTTTCCCGGCTATTACGAGCTGGGCCCCAACGCCCTGGCCCGGCTCGACGAGGACGTCTTTGCGCAGACCGACGCCCGGACCGTCATCACCCACCTGGGCATCAACGACATCTGGATGTCGGGCGACTCCGCCGAGAGCATCATCGCCTCGCTGCGGCAGGTCAACCAGCAGGTGAAGGCGCGCGGCCTGCGCAGCCTGGTGTCGACGCTCACCCCGTACGAGGGACACGGCAACCCGGGGGTGTGGACGCCCGAGAAGGAGGCCACCCGGCAGGCGGTGAACGCGTGGCTGCGCGGCAGCGACGAGTTCGACGGGCTGCTCGACTTCGACCGGGTGCTGCGCGATCCCGTCCAGCCCAGCCGGCTGCTGCCCGCGTACGACTCGGGTGACCACATCCACCCGAACGACGCCGGCAACCAGGCGATGGCTGACGCCGTGCCGCTGCGACTGCTCGGCCTTTGACATCCGGCGCGGGCGGCGGGCAACCCCCGCCGCCCGCGTCACCGTTCCTGGGGGAGACCGATCGACCGTGGACGTCACGCAACTGCTGACCCGTCTCTACAGCGACGAGGGCCGGCAGGACCCGTATCCCTGCTACGCGGGGCTGCACGAGCTGGGGCCGGTCAGCCCGGTGCCGGCGCGCGCCGAGCACCGGTCGGTGGCCGCCGTCGCCGTCGGCTACGACCTGGTCAGCCAGGTGCTGCGCGACCCGGAGTGGTACAAGCAGCCGCCGCCGGGCTGGCAGGAGCAGGAGGTGCTGCGCACCCTCCAGACCTCGATGATGTTCGTCAACCCGCCCGACCACACCCGGATGCGGGGGGTCTTCGCGAAGACCTTCACGCCGCGCCGGCTGGGCGCGCTGGAACCGGCCGTGCACCGGGTCGTGGACGGACTGCTGGACCGGATGGCCGACGCCGGGGAGACCGGGTTCGACTTCGTGGCGGAGTTCGCGTACCCGATGCCGGCCCTGGTGATGGCCGAGTTCATCGGCATCCCCGCCGGTGAGCTGGACTTCTACCGGCAGCGGGTGGAGCGGATCGACGAGTTCCTGGACGTGGCGGGCAAGACCCCGCAGCGGCTCGCCGCCGCCAACACCGCCGCCGCCGAGCTGCGCGACTTCTACGCCGACCTGATCGCCCACCGGCGCCGCCAGCCGGGCGAGGACCTGATCAGCGGGCTGGTGGAGGCGGTCGACTCCGGCGACGTGGGGCTCAGCGCCGACGAGCTGGTCAGCAACCTGATCGTGCTGTTCAACGCCGCCTTCGTCACCACCGTCTACATGTTCAGCAACGGCCTGCCGCTGCTGCTGGCGCACCCCGACGTGGCCGCCGCGCTGCCCGGCGACGACACGCTGGCCCGGGGCGCCGTCGACGAGATCCTGCGGCTGGAGGCCCCGGTGCACTTCCTGGCCCGGGCCGCGCCCCGGGACACCGAGCTGGGCGGGGTGCCGGTCGCACGGGACGAGAACGTCCTGCTGATCATCGCCGCCGCCAACCGCGACCCGGCCCGGTTCCCCGAGCCGGACCGCTTCGACCCGCGCCGGCCCGGCCCGCCGTCGCTCGCCTTCGGCGTCGGCCTGCACTTCTGCCTCGGCGCGGCGGTGTCCCGGCTGGAGGGTCGGCTCGCGCTGCCGAAGCTGCTGGCCCGCTTCCCCCGGCTCGCGGTCGCCGAGCCGCCCACGTACAGCGGCAGCCTGTTCCTGCGCGGCATCGACAAACTGCTGGTCCACCCCGGAGGGGAGGCCGCGTGAGCGTCCACCCGCAGGTCGCGGCGTACCGGGCCGCCCGCGAGTCGGCCGGCATCCCGCCGCTGTACACGCAGACCCTCGCCGAGGCCCGCGCCGCCGACCTCGCCGCGATCCGCGCCGGCGGCGGCGCGGTCGAGCCGGTGCACGACGTACGCGACACGCACGTGCCCGGCCCGGCCGGCGACCTGCCGGTGCGTATCCACCGGCCGGCGGGGGAGGGTCCCCTGCCCACCCTGGTCTACTTCTTCGGCGGCGGCTGGACGCTGGGCAGCGTCGACACCGCCGACGGCATCTGCCGGCGGCTGGCCAACGCGGTGCCCTGTCAGGTGGTCACCGTCGGCTACCGGCTGGCCCCGGAGCACCCGTTCCCGGCCGCCGTGCACGACTGCCACGCGGCGGCCCGGTGGATCGCCACGCATCCCGAGGAGTTCGGCGTCGACCCGCGGCGGCTGGCGGTCGGCGGGGACAGCGCCGGGGGCAACCTCGCGGCGGCCGTCACCCTGCTGGCCCGCGACGGCGGCGGGCCCGCGCTCGCCGCCCAACTGCTGGTGTACCCGAACACCGACCAGACCGGGGAGCCCGGCGGCGACGGCGAGGACCCGCTGCTGTTCAACCGCCACTCGGTCGCCTGGTACCGCGGCCACTACTTCGCCGACCCCGCCGACGCGCGGCACCCGCTGGCCTCGCCGCTGCTCGCCGAGGACCTGAGCGGCCTGCCACCGGCGCTGGTGGTCACCGCCGAGCACGACCCGCTGCGCGAGGAGGGGGAGCGGTACGCCCACCGGCTGCGCGACGCGGGCGTGCCCACCACCCTCGCCCGGTACGCCGGCATGATCCACGGCTTCTTCGCCATGCCCGGCGCGTTCGACGACGGCCGCCGCGCCCAGGACCGGGCTGCCGCCTTCCTGCGGGAGCGGTTCGGTCTCCCGACCGGCGATGCCGGCCCGGGAACGGTGGCGGCGGCTGCGGCTTCCCGGCCGGCGGCGGGGACGGGGGCGAACGATGGCTGAGACGGTGCTGCCCCGGCAGGACGTGCCGGCCGCCGAGCCGCCCGCGCCCGCCGGCCTGGCCGACTTCGCCGAGCGGGCCCGGGCGGTGCTCCCGCCCGAGGTGTGGGACTTCCTCGACGGCGGCAGCGGCACGGAGACCACCCTCGCCGCCAACCGGCGCGCCCTCGACCGGGTGGCCGTGCTGCCCCGCGTGCTGCGCGGCGTGGCCGCCCCGCGTACCGACGCGCGGCTGCTCGGCGCCCCGTGCGCCCTGCCGGTGGCGGTGGCGCCGATGGCGTACCAGCGGCTGGTGCACCCCGACGGGGAGACGGCGCTCGCGGCGGCGGCCGGCGCGGCCGGCGTGCCGTACGCGGCCAGCACGCTGAGCAGCGTGCCGATCGAGGAGATCGCGGCGACCGGCGCGGCCGTCTGGTTCCAGCTCTACTGGCTGCGGGACCGGGCCCTCGTCGCGGAGCTGCTGGACCGGGCGCACGCGGCCGGGTGCAGCGCGCTGATGGTCACCGTGGACGTGCCGATCCTGGGCCGACGGCTGCGCGACGTCCGCAACTCCTTCGCCATTCCGCCGCACGTCGTCGCCGCCAACCTGCCGGCCGGGCGGGACGCGCTCGCGCACGCCGCCACCCCGGGCGTCTCGGCCGTCGCGGCGCACACCGGCGAGGTCTTCGCGCCCGCGCTGAGCTGGGCCGACCTGGACTGGCTGCGGGGCCGTACCGCCCTGCCGCTGGTGGTGAAGGGCATCCTGGACCCGCGCGACGCGGAGCTGGCGGCGGCCGCCGGAGCGGACGCGGTGGTGGTCTCCAACCACGGCGGCCGTCAGCTCGACGGCGCACCGGCCACCGCCACCGTGCTGCCCGAGGTGGTGACGGCGGTGGCCGACCGGTGCGAGGTGCTGCTGGACAGCGGTGTGCGCGGCGGCGTTGACGTGCTGCGCGCGCTCGCCCTCGGCGCGCGGGGGGTGCTGGTCGGCCGGCCGTTGCTGTGGGCGCTCGCCGCCGGGGGCCGGTCGGGGGCGGAGACGGCGCTGGAGTTGCTGGCCGGCGAGTTCCGCGACGCGCTGGCGTTGGCCGGCTGTGCCGACCCGGCGGCCGTCCGCGAGTTGCGCGTGCTGAGGGAGGGCTGAGCGGTGGCCGAACCGGTGGACCTGCACGTCGCCGACCTGCATCCGGCGGTCGACGACCCGGCGCTGAACTCGATGAACTTCCTCAACGAGGTGGCCCAGCACTATCCCGACGCGGTGTCGCTGGCGGCCGGCCGGCCGTACGAGGAGTTCTTCGACGTCGCCGCGCCGCACCGGCACCTGGAGACGTTCCGCCGGCACCTGGCCGACGACCTCGGGCAGAGCCCCGCGCAGGTGCACCGGACCCTGTTCCAGTACGGCCGCACCAAGGGCATCGTGCACCACCTCGTGGCTCGCAACCTCGCCGTCGACGAGAACATCACGGTCGACCCGGAGGCGGTCGTGGTGACCGTCGGCTGCCAGGAGGCGATGTTCCTGGTGCTGCGGGCGCTGCGGGCCGACCCCCGCGACGTGCTGCTCGCCGTCGCCCCGACGTACGTCGGGCTGACCGGCGCCGCGCGGCTGCTGGACCTGCCGGTGCGGCCGGTGGCCGGCGGCCCGGCCGGGGTGGACCTGGCCGACCTGCGGGAGCAGGTGCGCCGGGCCAGGGCGGCGGGGCTGCGCCCACGCGCCTGTTACGTGATGCCGGACTTCGCCAACCCGTCGGGCACGAGCATCGGGCTGGCCGACCGGCGGCGGCTGCTCGACCTCGCCGCCGAGGAGGACCTGCTGCTGCTGGAGGACAACCCGTACGGCCTCTTCCCGGCCGGGGACGCGGGGCGGCTGCCGACGCTCAAGGCGCTGGACACCGCGCGGCGGGTGGTCTACCTGGGCTCGTTCGCCAAGACGGTGCTGCCCGGCGCGCGGGTGGGCTACGTGGTCGCCGACCAGCGCGTCGCCGGCTCCGACGGCTCGGTGGGCCTGTTCGCCGACCAGCTTGCCAAGATCAAGAGCATGGTCACGGTGAACACCTCGGCGATCGCCCAGGCGGTGGTCGGCGGCGCGCTGCTGGAGCACGGGTGCAGCCTGGTGGCCGCCACCGCCCGGGAGCGGGCCGCGTACGGCCGGAACCTGGGCCACCTCGTCGACGGCCTGGCCCGGCGCTTCCCGCCGGGCGCGTCGCCGGTGCGCTGGAACGTGCCGGCCGGCGGGTTCTTCGTGGTGGTCACGGTGCCGTTCGCGGTCGACGACGCGTTGCTGCACCGCTCCGCCCGCGAGTACGGGCTGCTCTGGACGCCGATGGCGCACTTCTACGACGACGGCGCCCCGGTCGACGCGCTGCGCCTGTCGGTCAGCGCGGTCACCCCGGAGCAGATCGACCTGGGCCTGGACCGGCTGGCGGCGCTGGTCGCCGACGCGACGACCGAGCGGTCGCGGGCGCTCGCCGTCACCCCGCAACCGGCCCGGTGATCTCGCCGGAGCCGCGCGGGGTCAACCGGCTCGCGACCAGGTGACCGGTAAGCGGCAGCACCCGTCGTGTCCACAGTCGGCGGTGGTGGCCCTGCCGTCTCGGCGTTGACACACCGCGTTCACCGCATGGCAAAGCGCGACTGCCGGTGTTCCGCCGTCCTTCGTGGACACCCATAATGGACGTCATGATCGCTTGGGAGTACGCGTTGCTGGTCCGCCGCTATCAGGGGCAGGGCCGCAATTTCCATGTCAGCTTCATCTGGTACGGCCCGGACGGGTCGCGCCGGGACATCACCGCGTACGGCGACACCGCGATCGCGCACCTCAACCGGGCCGGCCGGGAGGGCTGGGAGCTGGTCTCCGCCGCCGAGGACGTGAACAACATCCAGGGCAGCACCGAGGTGCACCGCTACCACCTGAAGCGGCCCATCGCCTGATCCGGGGAGGGACGGACGGTCCGTCCCAGCGGTCCTGGTCGAGGACCCGGTTCTCGCTCATCTGTCGGCTCCTCATCCGCGGGGTGACGCGGGTGTGGAGGGGGCGCCGAGACCGCGCGTATCGATGTGTCGAGATCAACGACTGCGGTAGCGTTGCCTCCCGCCGCCGCTGACCGGCCGCCCCGCCCGGGCGCCGGAGCGGCGCGGCGGGAGGGGGAGCGGTGACGCAGCCGGCAGCCGGGTCCCCCCGGCACGTCGTCGGGGTCGACTTCGGCACCCTCTCCGGCCGGGCGGTCGTGGTGGACGTCGCCGACGGCACCGTGCGCGGCGAGGCCGTGCACGCGTACCGGCACGGGGTGATCACGGAGCGGCTGCCCGACGGGACGCCGCTGCCGCCGGACTGGGCGTTGCAGCACCCCGACGACCACCGCGAGGTGCTCCGGGTCGCGGTGCCCGCCGCGCTGCGGGCCGCCGGCGTACGCGCCGAGGACGTGCGCGGCATCGGCGTCGACGCCACCTCCTGCACGATGCTGCCCACCCGTGCCGACGGCACCCCGCTCTGCGAGCTGCCCGAGCTGGCGGGCCGGCCGCACGCGTACCCGAAGCTGTGGCGGCACCACGCGGCCCAGCGGCAGGCCGCCCGGATCAACGACGTCGCCGCCGCGCGCGGCGAGACCTGGCTGCCCCGCTACGGCGGCCGGGTCTCCGCCGAGTGGCAGCTCGCCAAGGCGCTGGAGGTGCTGGAGGAGGATCCGGCGGTCTTCGACCGCGCGGAGCGTTTCATCGAGGCCGCGGACTGGCTGGTCTGGCAGCTCTGCGGCCGGGAGACCCGCAACGTCTCCGCCGCCGGCTTCAAGGGGCTGCGGCAGGACGGGCGGTACCCGTCGGCGGAGTTCCTGCGCGCCGTGCACCCCCGCCTCGACGGGCTGCTGCCCCGGATCGACGGCCCGCTCGCGCCGCTGGGCGCCCGGGCGGGCGGGCTGACCGCCGAGGCGGCCCGGTGGACCGGGCTGCCGGTGGGCACGGCCGTCGCGGTCGGATCCATCGACGCGCACGTCACCGCCGCGGCGGCCCGCGCGGTCGAGCCGGGCCGGATGCTCGCCGTCCTCGGCACCTCCACCTGCCTGATCATGAACGCGGCGGCGTACCACGAGGTGCCCGGGGTCTGCGGCGTGGTCGACGGCGGCGTCACCACCGGTTCCTGGGGCTACGAGGCGGGGCAGAGCGGCGTCGGGGACATCTTCGCCTGGTACGTCCGCACCGGCCTGCCGGCCGACTACGCGGACGAGGCGCGCCGCCGCGGGCTGAGCCCGTACGAGCTGCTGGACGCCCTCGCCGCCGAGCAGCCGGTGGGCGGGCACGGGCTGCTGGCGCTGGACTGGCACAGCGGCAACCGGTCGGTGCTCATGGACCACGAGCTGAGCGGGGTGCTGGTGGGGCTGACCCTGGCCACCCGGCCGGAGGAGATCTGGCGGGCGCTGCTGGAGGCCACCGCGTTCGGCGCCCGGACGGTGGTCGACGCGTTCACCGCCGCCGGGGTGGCCGTCGACGAGCTGACCGTGGCCGGCGGGCTGACCCGCAACCGGCTGCTGCTGCGGATCTACGCCGACGTCATCGGCCGGCCGCTGCACGTGGTCGACTCCGCGCACCCGGCGGCGCTGGGCGCGGCGATCCACGCGGCGGTCGCCGCCGGGGCGTACCCGGACGTGCCGGCCGCCTCGGCGGCGATGGGCGCCGCCCGCCGCGAGACCTGGCACCCCGACCCGGCCCGGGCAGCCGCCTACGACGAGCTGTACGCGGACTACCGCGCGCTGCACGACCACTTCGGCCGGGGCGGCACCGATGTCCTGCACCGCCTCCGCGCCCGCCGCCACCGCACCCACCGCCCCTGAGGCGCCCACCCCGCGCCGCCGGGCGGGGGCGGGACGGGGACGCCCCCGCGCGGCCGGGCCGGGCGGGGGCGTCGGGGCGGGCGCCCGGTCAGCCGAGGTCGACGGCCGGGTAGAGCGGGAAGCCCGTGAGCAGGTCGCTGGCCTGCTTGCCGACCCGGTCGGCGACGGCCGGGTCGAGGACGTACTTGGCCTTCGACGGGGTGCCGTCCGGGTTCGCGCCCGGCCGGGTCTGGCTGAGCACGGTGTGGATCAGCTCGGCCGTCTCGTCCATCTGCGCCGGGCCCAGCCCCCGGGTGGTCAGCGCCGGGGTGCCGACGCGGATGCCGGAGGTGTACCAGGCGCCGTTCGGGTCCTGCGGGACGGAGTTGCGGTTGGTAACGATGCCCGAGTCGAGCAGGGCCTGCTCGGCCTGCCGGCCGGTCAGCCCGTAGCCGGTGACGTCGATGAGCACCAGGTGGTTGTCGGTGCCGCCGGTGACCAGCTTGCCGCCCCGGCGCAGCAGCCCCTCGGCGAGGGCCTGGGCGTTGGCGACGATCCGCTGGGCGTAGTCGGCGAAGTCGGGGCGGCGGGCCTCGGCCAGGGCGACGGCCTTGGCGGCCATCACGTGCGGCAGCGGGCCGCCGAGCACCATCGGGCAGCCCCGGTCGACCTGGTCGGCCAGCTCGGGCTGGCAGAGCACCATGCCGCCGCGCGGGCCGCGCAGCGACTTGTGCGTGGTGGTGGTGACGATGTGCGCGTGCGGTACCGGGTCGAAGTCGCCGGTGAAGACCTTGCCGGCGACCAGGCCGGCGAAGTGCGCCATGTCGACCATGAAGGTGGCGCCGACCGAGTCGGCGATCTCCCGCATGATCCGGAAGTTGACCTTCCGGGGGTACGCCGAGTAGCCGGCGACCAGGATCAGCGGCTTGAACTCGCGGGCCGCCTCGGCGACCTTGTCGTAGTCGACCAGCCCCGTGGCCGGGTCGGTGCCGTAGCTGCGCTGGTCGAACATCTTGCCGGAGATGTTCGGGCGGAAACCGTGGGTGAGGTGGCCGCCGGCGTCCAGGGACATGCCGAGCATCCGCTGGTTGCCCAGCTCCCGGCGCAGCGCGAACCAGTCCGCCTCGGTGAGGTCGTTGACGTGGCGTGCCTGGGCCTTCTTCAGCGCGGGGGACTCCACCCGGTCGGCCAGGATCGCCCAGAAAGCGACCAGGTTGGCGTCGATGCCGGAGTGCGGCTGCACGTACGCGTGGGCCGCGCCGAACAGCTCCCGGGCGTGCTCGGCGGCGAGCGCCTCGACGGTGTCCACGTTCTGGCAGCCGGCGTAGAAGCGGCGGCCGACGGTGCCCTCGGCGTACTTGTCGCTGAACCAGTTGCCCATGGCCAGCAGGGTGGCCGGGGAGGCGTAGTTCTCGCTGGCGATGAGCTTGAGCGACTCGCGCTGGTCGGCGAGCTCGGCGCCGATGGCGTCGGCCACCCGAGGCTCGACGGCGCGGATCACCTCGAGGGCGCTGCGGAAGGCGGTGGATTCGGCGTTCGGCGACGACATGCGACCTCCAGTGACGTGCGGAAGGCCCAGGCGCTCGGCATGCGTCCTCATGACGGGACCGCTTCCCGATGGTTCTCCATCCCCACGCGCCAGTCACGGCCCACCGCCGATCCTACCGGGTCGGCCGGGCGCGCCCCGGCCCACCTCGGGACCGCCGCACCCGCGGTGTGGTGCATCGACGGGCCCGCGCCCCGCGCGGTTCGCGGTCGTCCCCGGCCGCGCATAGGATCGCGGTCATGGCAGGGGAGGACGGCGGGGGTGGCAGCCTGCTCGCCATCAGCGACCTGCACGTGGGGCACCCGGGCAACCGGGCGGTGGTGGAGGGGCTGCGCCCGGGGTCGCCGGACGACTGGCTGATCGTCGCCGGGGACGTCGGCGACACCGTGGCCGACGTCGAGTGGGCCCTCGGGCTGCTCGGCGACCGCTTCGCGCGGGTGGTCTGGGCGCCGGGCAACCACGAGCTGTGGACCCCGCCGGCCGACCCGGTGGCGCTGCGCGGGGTGGCGCGCTACCAGCACCTCGTCGACCTGTGCCGGCGCCTCGGCGTGCTGACCCCCGAGGATCCGTACCCGGTGTGGCGGGGGTCGGGCGGGCCGGTGCTGGTGGCGCCGCTGTTCCTGCTCTACGACCACAGCTGGCGCCCGGAGGGGTTCGACACCCCGGAGGCGGCGCTGGCCGAGGCGTACCGGACAGGGATCGTCTGCACCGACGAGTTCCTGCTGCACCCCGACCCGTACCCGAGCCGGTCGGCGTGGTCCGCCGCCCGGGTCGCCGAGACCGCCCGCCGGCTCGCCGCGCGGGAGCCGGGGCTGCCGACCGTGCTGGTCAACCACTGGCCGCTGCTGCGCGAGCCGACCCGGATCCTGCGCTATCCGATCTTCGCCCAGTGGTGCGGCACCGAGGCCACCGCCGACTGGCACCTGCGCTTCGACGCCGCCGCGGTGGTCTACGGCCACCTGCACATCCCCCGCACCACCTGGCACGACGGGGTGCGGTTCGAGGAGGTGTCGGTGGGCTACCCGAGGGAGTGGCGGTCCCGGGCCGTACCGCCGGCGCTGCGGCGGATCCTGCCCGCGCCCCCGGCGTGACGACGGGCCCCGGCGCACCGGGGCCCGCCGGAGTCGGTCGGCTCAGGCCGTCACGGCGTCCAGCGACTTCTTGATCGCCTTCGGGTCGGTCGGTGTGCGCGGCGCGTTCGCGCGCAGCTCGACCATCCGCTCGCCGATCTCCTGGAGCTGCTTACGGCCGAGCGCCTCGCGCACCTTCGGGAACCACTCCTGCTCCTCCTCCTCGACGTGGTGCAGGACGTTCTCGATCAGCACCGTGGTCTTGGCGTTGAAGCGCTCGTCGTCGGCGTCCATGGCGAACAGTTCGGCGCAGAGCACGTCGGCGACGTGGTGCTCCTCGTACGACTCGAGGATGTCGTCCTCCAGGTCGGGCAGGAGCTTGCGGACCTCCGGGTACATCACCTCGTTCTCCAGGTAGGTGTGCACCGTGAGGGCCTCCAGGATCTGGCTCACCAGCTTCTGCCGCCGCGCGGCCGGTCCCTCCTCGGCATCCTGGAACGCCTTGAACAGGCGGCGCATCTCCTTGTGGTCCTCTTTTAACAGGACGATGGCATCGGTGGACACCGTTGACCTCCTCGGCTCGTCGGACGCCTCCTCCCGTACCCCAGCCGTGAGCAGCGAAAACGGGTGGGGCCCGGCGGATCACCGCCGGGCCCCACCACGGGTCGTGCCGTGCTGCTACTTCACCACGTTGTACGCGTTGACCATGCCGGCGCCGTAGAAGCCGTTGCGCTGCCCGCCGGAGCAGGTGGCGTCGTAGGCGTTCGGGCCGGCCGCCATCAGCGGCACCGGGTTGTAGACACCGGCGGGGCAGGAGATCGCCTCGGCGGTGTTGCCCAGGAAGGCCGACAGCTGGCCGGGGGTCATGCCCGGGTGCGCCGACAGGGCCAGGGCGGCCACGCCGGTCGCGTGCGGCGAGGACATCGAGGTGCCCTGCTTGTAACCCCAGCCGTTGGTCTTCGTGGTGGTGTTGTAGGTGGTGGACAGGATGCCGTCGGCGGGGGTCGAGCGGACACCCTGGGTACGGAAGCGGGTGTCGCCACCCGGCGCCGTCACGTCGACCGTGCCCTGGCCGTACGAGGAGTAGTAGCTCTTCTCCCCGGTCGGGCCGACCGCCGACACCGTCACCACGCCCGGCGCCTCGGCCGGCAGGTCGAGGCAGGCGTTGGTGAGGTCCTCGCGGACCTCCGGCGTCCCGTTGTTCGGGCTGCCCTCGTCGGTGATCTTGTGGGCGAGGTCGAAGTTCGAGTTACCCGCGGACGCCACGTGCAGCACGCCCTTGCTCTGCGAGTAACGGATCGCCCGCTGGACGGCCTTCCACACCGGACGCTGGCGCGCGTCGTTGCGGCAGTTGAGCTCCCACGGGTCGATGTAGTAGCTGTTGTTGGTCAGCTGCATGCCCTGCTCGGCGGCCCACATGAATCCGCAGACCGCAGCCTCCGGGAGGATGTAGCCGTCGTTGTTGACCACCTTGACGGCGGCCACCTTGACGCCCGGGGCGACGCCGGTCACCCCCTTGCCGTTGACGGCGGCGGCGATGGTGCCGGCCACGTGGGTGCCGTGGTCGGAGTTGGTCGGGTTCCAGGCGGACTCGGTGGTGTCGGAGACCCCACCGATGCAGGACGTGCTCTTGTCCTTCGCGATCTGGTCCTTCAGGTCATCGTGGCTGGAGGAGATGCCGCTGTCCAGCACGCCCACCACCACGCTGGCGCTGCCGGCGTTGACGGCGTGGGCCTGCGGGACGTCGATCATCGGCATGTCCCACTGCTGACCGAACATGGGTTCCTTGGTCGGGTCGGCGGTGGTGTTCGCCACCTCGGCGGCGGAGACCTCGATGGTCTCGCCCTCGTCGAGGGCGGTGCCCAGGCCGGCGGTGGACGCCACCGAGTCGACGCCCGCGCCCGCCACGTCCGTGACGAAGTCGGGGTTGGTCGACCGGACGACGAGCACGCCGATCTGGTCGTAGCTGGCCACCACGGTGCCCTTGGCGGCGGCCACGCGGGCAGCCGCCTGGTCGGTCTTCGCGCCCTGCGGGGCGAGCACCAGGAACGTGGTGTCCGGGCCGGCGGCCGACGCCGCCGGGGCCACCCCGCCGGCGACGGCGAGGCCGACACCGAGCGTCACGGCAGACGCGGCAGCCAGTGTCTTGCGACGGAGGTTCTTCACACAGACTCCCAGGGGATGTTTCCAGCCGGGCACGCCCCCTGGCAGGGAGCGGCCGGCGGGAGGCGGGCGGGGGTGCCCTCCTCCGACCCACAGCGTAGGAGCCGGGTGTGGCGTTACACACAGCCGTTCGGTCAGACAAGGAAGTGTCAGACGGTGGCGAGGGTGTGGGGAATCTCGTCGAGCAGCTCCCGGGCGAGGAACCCGATCCGGCCGAACCGCGGCACCAGCCGCTGGCCGCTCACCGCGTGGGCGAACGCCGCCCAGCACGCGGCCTGCGCCGGCTCGGCGCCCCGGGACAGCAGCCCGGCCAGCAGTCCGGCGCGGACGTCCCCGCTGCCGGACGTGCCGAGCCCCGCGTCGCCGCTCTCCTCCCGCCAGCTCCGCCCGTCGGGTGTGGAGACATGGCCGTAGAGCGAGACCACGGCGTCGTACCGGCCGGCCAGCTCGATGGCCTCGGCGTCCAGGTCGTCGCCGGGGTCCCGGCCCAGCAGGTGCTGCGCCTCGGTGAGGTTGGGGGTGAGCACCACCGGCCGTCCGGACCCGACCAGCAGGTCCGGGGCGTGGCTGAGCGCACCCAGGGCGTACGCGTCGAGCACCAGCGCCGTCTCCCGGGCGGCCGCGTCGAGCACCAGGCGCAGCAGCGCCGCCGTCTCGTCGATGCCCTTCAGGCCGGGGCCGAGGGCGACCACGTCCGCCTCGGCCACCAGGTCGCCCAGCAGCTCGCCGGGCCCGCCCGCCACCGCGCCGTCGGCGGTCTCGGGCAGGCCCACCACCAGCGCCTCGGGCACCTGGATGCTCAGCGCGGCGGCGGTGGACTCGGCGGCGGCGAGCTGGAGCACCCCGGCCCCGGCCCGCAGCGCGGCCACGCCGGCGAGCAGCACCGCCCCGGGGGTGAACCGGGAGCCGCCGACCACCAGCACCGTGCCCCGGGCCTCCTTGCCCCCGGTCGGCATCGGCAGCGCCCAGTCCCGTAGCAGCTTGGGGGTGATCACCAGGGTCTCAGACCGGTTCGGCATGGACCTCGTCCTCCCTGGTCGGCCGGGCGCCCTGGGCCCGCAGGTGGCCGACGTCGTTGAACACGTCCGGGCTCAGCCGGCCGTGAGCCCCGGCGGACCAGCCGGTGATCGAGCAGTTGGCGATGACGTGCTCCCGGGTCAGCGCCATCAGCTCCGCCTCGGTGAGCCCCTCCACCAGGTACCGGGTCAGGAAGACCAGGGCGTCGTGGCCGAACAGCAGCGCCCGCCGGCCCTCGTGGTCGCGGCGCAGGTCGCCGAGGAGGGCGCGCAGGCGCAGCGCCACGTCCGTCCAGGACTCGCCGCCCGGCGGCCGGTAGTAGAACTTGCCGAGCCGGTCCCGGCGCGCCGCCTCCTCCGGGTGGCGCCGGCGCGCCCCGTACCCGGTCAGCCCGTCCAGGATGCCGAGTTCCCGGTCGCGCAGCCGCTCGTCGCGGGTGAGCGGGATCCCGGTGCCGGCCAGGGCCAACTCGGCGGTCTGCACGGCCCGCAGGTACGGCGACACCACCGCGACGTCGGGCCGGCGGGCCTCGGGCAGCCCGGCCAACCAGCGCGCGGTGGCCCGGGCCTGCTCCTCCCCGGTCGGGCTCAGCGGCACGTCCGCGTCCCGGTGGGTCAGGTCGATCAGCTCGGCGCCGGACGCCTCGGCCGCGGTGGCGGCCACGTTCGCCGTGCTCTCGCCGTGCCGGACGATCCAGAGCGCTGCCAGTTCCGCCATGCGGCACCCCCTACCCGAGGCCCGCCCCGGATAACCGCCCCCCGCCGCCCGCCGTGGCGGCGGGCGGCGGGACGCTCAGGCCGCCGGGCAGCGGGAGAAGAGGGTGGTGAAGCCCGACTCGACGCGCTCGATGCCGAGCACCAGGCCTGCGCCCTCCCCGACGAGCGTCAGCTCCAACTCCTCGTCCACCTTGATCGCCTCGAAGGTCGCCCAGTCGAGCACGACGTGGTCGCGCCGGGCCTGGAACATGTCGCCGCGGTCCACGAAGACGCGCCACCGGCCGGCGCCGTGCCGCGGCACCGCGCCCGCGTGCTCGGTCTCCCGCCGGTAGCCCGGCACGAAGTCCTCGTCGTGCAAGACCTCGTCGATCAGCGAGGCGGAGACGTCGGTGACGGTGAACCCGCCGGCCGCGTCGAGGGTGAGCACGTCCCGTTCCGGACCGCACCAGACACCGGTGACGTCGGCGGCGGCGGTGGGCGGTGGCTCGCCCCCACAGCCGGCGGCGACAAGCACCAGCGCCAGCACCAGCGACGGGTACCCCGTCTGTCCGCGCACGAACGCCCCCTCCGCCCGGCATCGTAGCCCCGCCGTCGGGCGTGAACGGGACCAGGCCGGGTAAGCGCTGCTGCCACCGAACAGCGAGAGCGAGATGGGGAGGTACGTCCGTGGCGACCATGACCAAGGAAATGATCAGCCCGGTCAAGGACCAGAACTACGACCTGATCCACGTCCTGCAGATGTCGTTGCAGCACATCTGGAAACTGGACACCTACATCGCCGACGCGGATTCGCGGGGCGACACGGAACTGGCCACCTGGTTCCGGAAGATGCAGGAGAACAACCGCAAGGCGGGTGAGCAGGGCAAGAAGATGCTCATGTCGCGCCTCCAGGAGGAGATGAGCTGAGTTCGGCCCGAGGTGGCCGGGCGGCCGGAGACGGGCCGCCCGGCCACCTCGCGTACGCCCGGCGCACGGGGCAGCGCGGACGGCCGCCGACCGGCAGAATGTCCATCCGGGTCGCACGGGATGGAGCCGCGATGACGGTTGTCAGGGGTCTGCGGGAAGCACTGGTGCTGTTCGTGATCGCGCTCGTCGTGGTCGCGGCCGCCGCCGGGGTCTGGGTCGCCCTGGGCGGCGGCGACTTCGTCTACCGCTTCGGCATCGCCCTCGTGGTGGTCGGTGGGCTGCTCGGGATCACCGGCGACCTCACCCTGAGCCGGATCGGCATGATGGGGGCGCGCGCCACCTTCGGCGTGGCGCCCGAGCGCGAGGCCGCCGGCGAGGGGCGGGTGCTGACCGGGATCGGGATCTTCCTGTTCGTCGGTCTGCCGCTCATGGCCGTGGGCATCATGCTGATCGCCTGAGACCGGGCCCGACGGCCGCCGGCCGTGTCGGAGGCGCCCGCTATGGTCCCCCGCACAACGCGGGTGATCAAGGAGACAGGGTGCGCACGTTCGAGTACGTCGGTGGCAGCGCGGCCAGGTTCTGGCAGGTGGAGCGGGACGACGCGACCGTGACCATCCGGTACGGACGCCTCGGCTCGGCCGGCCGGACGCAGGTCAAGCAGCTCGGTTCCGCCGCCGAGGCCGTCGGGCACGTCGACAAACTGGTCGCGGAGAAGCTCCGCAAGGGGTACGCCGAGACGGGCGTGCCGGCGACGGCGGGCGCCGCCCCGACGTCGGCCACCGCCCCCGCCTCGGCCGCCGTCTCTCTGGCCGAAGCTCCCGCGCCGGCACCCGCCACCGCGCCGGCACCCACCGTGAGCGCCGACGTCACCGAGGACGGCATGGCGACCGCGAGCGGACCCGTCGACGGCCCGGCGCTGCCCGACGAGGAGACGTTCGTGGTGCCGGACGGCTGGCGGCGCAAGGTCCTGCCCCGCCACGACGGGGTGCCCGGCACGGCGTTGCCGCGCGGCCCCAAGGCGGTGCGCGCCGCCGAGGATCTGCTGCGCTCGGTGCGGGCGGGCGTCGAGCGGTTCGTCGAGCGGGGCGGCGACCCCGACGTCGGCGAGGCGCTGCGCGCCCACCTGGCCGGCGACCGGACGCCGCTCGGCGCGGGCGCGCTCATCGTTACGGTGGCCCACGAGGTCGGCTGGTACGACAGCGACCGACTGCACGCCCTGGCCGACGGGATGGTCGCCACCGACGGCGTGGTCTTCGCCGCCCGCGCCCTGGCCGAGTCGGCCGACCTGCACACCGGGTGGTGCTCGTGTCGCGACGGCGAGAAGTGCCAGCTCAGCCGGCAGCAGGGTGGGACCGGGGCATGGTGCGACCGCGACGGGCGGCTCGCGGTCGCCCGCCGGGTCCGCGCGCACCTGGCCGCCGCGAGCGTCGAGGAGTACGCCGCCGCCCGCGCCGCCCTGGCCGGGTACCGGGACGCGGCTCTCCCCGTGCGGGTGATGCTCTCCTTCCTCATGCCCACCGAGGCTGACTGGGTGGCCCAGGACGTGGACGACGTGGCGCGCGCCGGCGATCGCGATTTCGCCGAGCTGATGGTGTTCTCCGTCAACACCGCCGAGCAGTGCGCCCGCATGGTCGACCAGGTCATCTCCCTCTACTTTTTCCTCAAGGACGCGAACGCGGTCACCACGGCGACCGCCGCCGTCGGCCCGGCGCTCGCCCCGCTGCTCGCGGAATGGTTCGACAACCAGCACCTCGGCGCCGAGAGGCGGCGACGGCTGGTGTCGCTGATGTCGGCGTTCCCCACTGACGAGGCGATGCGCCTGCTGCTCGACCGGCTCGACCAGACGTACGTGCAGGCCGCGGTGCTGACCATGCTGGAGCGGTTCCCCGTGCGCGGGCTGCGGCTGCTCGCCGCATCGGCGGAGGGGGACACCCCGGCGGCCCGGGAGGCGGCGCAGCTGCTGCGCGGGCACGCCGCAGCGAATCCCGCCGCCGTCGCCGCCGCGCTGCCCGGGCTGGGCGACGCCGCCCGACAGCGGGTCATGGAGGTGCTCGCCGAGCTGGCGTCGGCGGTGCCGCAGGCCCGGCCCGAGCAGCTCCCGTCGGTGCTGGTCGACCCGCCGTGGCGGCGCCGGAGCGAGCCCGCGTCCGTGCCGCCGGTGACCGGCGTGCGGCGGGTCGAGGAGTCGGCGATCGCGTGGCTGCCGGGGGAGCGCGAGCGGTTCGCGGCGATGACCCCGACGTACCTGACCGACCGGCTCGACGACCGGTCGATGACGGACATCGCCCGGGAGATGGCGGCCTCCGGCCGCGTCGCCAGTGACATCGCGGTCGTGTTCTACACCATGGGGCCGGAGGCGCTGGCCCGTCCGCTGATCTCGCGCTGGCGGGCCAGCTACCCCCACAACGCGGAGTACTGGCTGCGCTGCGTGCTGGGCCGCTTCGAGGGGGACGCCCTGCCGGCCGTCCTGCGCCGCGCCCAGGCCGACCCGGCCGCCGCCGAGGCGCTCCTGCCGGTCGCCGACTCCGCCGTCGCCGACCTGATGGCGGGCCGGCTCGATCGGTCCAAGTCGCGGACGGTGGCCCTGGCCTGGCTGCACCGGCATCCGGCGGTCGCCGCCCGCGCGCTGCTGCCGGCGGCCCTGGGCATGCCCGGCCCCGCGCAGCGCGCCGCCGAGCGGGCCATGCGCGTCGTCGCGGTGGTGGACCCCGAAGCAGTCCGACGGGCCGCCGAGGGGTACGGGCCCGAGGTCGTCGCCGCCGCAACCGCCGCCGGGCTGCTCGACGCGGACCCGCTGGCGCAGCTTCCCCCGACGATGCCCACCCTGCCACCGTGGGTGGACCCGGCGGTGCTGCCGCCGGTCCTGCTGCGGGACCGCGCCGCGACGCTGCCCGCCGACGCCGTCCGGCACCTCGGCACGATGCTCGCCATCTCCCGTCCCGGCGAGGTCTACCCGGGCGTCGACCTGGTGCGGCGGGCCTGCGATCCGGCCTCGCTGGCCGAGTTCGGCTGGGCGCTGTTCGAGCGCTGGCAGGCCGCCGGTCACCCGCCGAATGAGGGCTGGGCGCTCACCGCGCTGGGCTGGCTCGGCGACGACGAGACCGCCCGCCGGCTCGCGCCGGTGATCCGTGCCTGGCCGGGCGAAGGCGGCCACGCCCGGGCGGTCACCGGCCTCGGCGCGCTCGCCTCGATCGGCACCGACGTGGCGCTGATGCACCTGTGGGGTCTGGCGCAGAAGGCCCCGTTCCGGGGGCTGCGCGAGGAGGCCCGGCGGCACGTCGCCGCGGTCGCGGACAGTCTCGGCCTCGACGCCGCGCAGCTCGGCGACCGGCTGGTGCCCGACCTCGGCCTGGACGCCGACGGCAGCCTGGTCCTCGACTACGGCCCCCGCCGGTTCACCGTCGGCTTCGACGAGCAGCTCAAGCCGTACGTGCTGGACGGCAGCGGGGCCCGCCGCAAGGACCTGCCCAAGCCGGGGGCACGCGACGACCAGGACCTGGCGCCGGCCGCGTACCAACGTTTCGCCGGCCTGAAGAAGGACGTGCGCACCCTCGCCGCCGACCAGATCCGCCGCTTCGAGGCCGCGATGGTGACCAGGCGCCGCTGGCCGGCCGCCGAGTTCCGCCGGTACTTCCTGGACCACCCGCTGCTGTGGCACGTCGTGCGACGGCTGGTGTGGGCGACCTTCGACGCCGACGGGGCGCTCGGCGTCGCGTTCCGGGTCGCCGAGGACCGCAGCCTCGCGGACGTCTCCGACGAGGTCTACGATCTGCCGGCCGAGGCGACCGTGGGCATCGCGCACCCGTGGCACCTCGGCGCGGCCGTACCGGCGTGGGCGGAACTCTTCGCCGACTACGAGATCCTCCAGCCCTTCGCCCAGCTCGGCCGGGAGGTGCACCACCTCGCCACCGACGAGCGGGACGAGAAGGTGCTCGGCCGGTTCGCCGGCGTGACCGCCGAGGCCACCCGCCTGCTCGGGCTGGAACGGCGCGGCTGGCGGCGCGGCGACCCGCAGGACGGCGGCTTCCAGCAATGGTTCGAGCGGATCCTGCCCGGCAATCGGGCGATCGTGGTCGACATCGACCCGGGCATCGCGGTCGGGGCGGTCGGCGAGTTCGCGAAGCAGGAGATCACGCGGGTGTGGGTGAACGACCGGCCGTACGGCGACTGGCGCGGCCAGGGCCGGGTGCGGTTCGGCGACCTCGACCCGGTCGTCGCCTCCGAGCTGCTGCGCGACCTCTCGGAGGTGACCCGGTGAGCGGGGCCGACGCGGCCGGCGGGCGGGCCCAGCGGCCCCCGGCCGAGGTGCGCCACGCCGACGAGCTGGCCCGGCTGCGGGCCGACGACACGGACCCTCGCCCGCCGGGCTGGGCGCTGAGCCTGCGCGCCGCCCGCCGGTTCATCCTCGGCGACCCCGCCGCCGGGATCACCCGCAAGTTCGTCGGCGACCCCTCGCTGATCGACCGGGCGCTGGTCGCGCTCGCCACCAGCCGGGGGCTGATGCTGGTCGGCGAGCCCGGCACCGCCAAGTCGCTGCTGTCGGAGCTGCTCGCCGCCGCCGTCAGCGGCGAGTCGACGCTGACCATCCAGGGCGGCGCGTCGACCACCGAGGACCAGATCCGCTACTCCTGGAACTACGCGCTGCTGGTGGCCGACGGGCCGTCGCCGCGCTCACTGGTGCCCGCGCCGCTGCTGCGCGGCATGGCCGAGGGCAGGGTGGTGCGCTTCGAGGAGATCACCCGTTGCCCCCTCGAGGTGCAGGACTGCCTGCTCTCCCCGCTCTCGGACCGGGTGCTCGCCATCCCCGAGCTGCCCGGGGCGGAGGCGATGGTGTTCGCCCGGGAGGGCTTCAACGTCATCGCCACCGCGAACACCCGCGACCGGGGGGTCAACGAGATGAGCGCGGCGCTCAAGCGGCGGTTCAACTTCGAGACGGTCTTCCCGATCCCGGACCTCGCCACCGAGCTCGACCTGGTCGAGGCGGAGGCGACCGCGCTGCTGGCGCGCTCCGGGGTGGCCGTCCCGCCCCGCCGGGACGTCCTGGAGGTGCTGGTCACCACGTTCCGCGAGCTGCGCACCGGCGTCACCGAGCGGGGCGACGCGATGGAGCGGCTGTCGGCGGTGATGAGCACCGCCGAGGCGGTGTCGGTGGCGCACGCCGTCGGGGTGCGCGGCTGGTTCCTGCGCGGCGAGCCGGGCGACCCGGCCGACGTGGTCGCCTGCCTCGCGGGCACCGCCGCCAAGGACGACGCGGAGGATCTGGCCCGGCTGCGGCGCTACCTGGAACAGCAGGTGCCCCGGCGCTCCGGCCCGCAGTGGCAGGCGTTGCACGACGCCCGGCACCTGCTGCCCGGCTGATGGCGACCGGCGCGCCCGCCGACGTCCACTTCCTCGGGGTCCGCCACCACAGCCCGGCCTGCGCCCGGCTGGTGGCGCGGACCATCGCGGCGGTGGAACCGGCGTACGTCCTGGTGGAGGGGCCGGCGGACCTGAACGACCGGCTGGACGAGCTGCTGCTCGGGCACGAGCTGCCGATCGCCGTGTTCACCGCCTACCGGGCAGGCGGGCACCGGCACGCGTCGTGGAGCCCGTTCTGCGACTACTCGCCGGAGTGGGTGGCGCTGACCGCCGGGCGGCGGGCCGGGGCGGAGGTCCGCCTCATCGACCTGCCCGCCTGGCATCCCGCGTTCGCCCACCGGGACAACCGGTACGCCGACGCCGAGCAACGCTATGCCGAGGTGGTCGAGCGGCTCTGCGCCACGTACGCGGTGGACAACGTGGACACGCTGTGGGACCACCTGTTCGAGGTCGCGCCGCCCGACGGGCTCGCCGAGCGGCTGGCCGTGTACTTCGACCTGCTGCGGGGCGAGTCCGACGCCGGGGCGGACGACACCGCGCGGGAGGCGTACATGGCCCGCTGGGTGCGCGCCGCCCGGGCCCGGGCCGGCGGTCGGCCGGTGCTGGTGGTCACCGGCGGGTTCCACCGGCCGGCGCTGGTCCGGCTGGCCGCCGCCGGTGACCCGGACCCGGGCACCCCCGCCGACGGCTGGCCGGCGGTGCCCGCGCCCGCCGAGGGGGCGACGGCGCGCAGCTACCTGGTGCCGTACTCCTTCCGGCGGCTCGACGCGTTCGACGGCTACCAGTCCGGGATGCCGTCACCGGAGTACTACCAACGGCTCTTCACCGACGGGCCGCAGCGGGCCGCGGACGGGCTGGTGGAGACGGTGGTCGGCCGGCTGCGCGAGCGCCGGCAGCAGGTCTCGACCGCCGATCTGATCGCCGCGCGCACCATGGCCGCGGGCCTGGGCCGGCTGCGCGGCCACCCCCATCCGGCCCGCGCCGACGTGCTCGACGGGCTGGTCTCCGCCCTGGTCACCGACGCGCTGGAGCAGCGGCTGCCGTGGACGGCCCGGGGCCGGCTGCCGGCCGGGACGCACCCGGCGGTGGTGGAGATGGTCGCCGCCCTCGGCGGCGAGCGGTCCGGGCGGCTGCACCCCGACACCCCACTTCCGCCCCTGGTCCACGACGTCGCCGCCGAGTTGGACCGGCACGGGATCGACCTGCGGGGCGACGTCCGGCTGGACCTGACCGACCCGGCCGACCTGGCCCGCAGCCGGCTGCTGCACCGGCTGCGGATCCTCGGCGTGCCCGGCCACGTACGCGAGCGGGGCCCCGCCCTGGGCGCGGCCCCGGAGCTGACCGAGCATTGGACGGCGCGCCCCGACGACGAGCGGCTCGCCGTGCTGATCGAGGCCGGCGGGCACGGGCCGACCGTCGTGGACGCCGCCGCCGCGCGCGTCGAGGAGCGGGCCGGCACCCTCGGCGGCGACGTGGACGGGCTCGCGGAGCTGCTCTTCGACGCCGCGCTGTGCGGGCTGCGGGAGCACTCCGGGCGGGCGCTGGAGGCGATCACCAGGGCGGTGGGTGGGGCCGGCCGGCTCGCCCCGCTCGGCCGGGCGCTGGCCGCCGTCCTCGCCCTGTGGCGGCACGACGTGCTGCTGGGCAGCGCCGGCGACGCCGGGCTCGGGGCCGCGATCGTCGCCGCCGTGCGGCGTACGCTCTGGCTGGTCGAGGGGATCCACGGCGCCGGCGCGGCGGAACCGGGGCGGCTGGCCGCCCTGGTGGCCCTGCGGGACGCGGTCCGGCACGCCGGACCGGCCCTCGGCATCGACCCGGCGCCCGCGCTGGCCACGGCGGCCCGGGTCGCCGCCGACCCGGCCGCGCCACCCGACCTGCGCGGCGCCGCGACCGGCCTGCGCTGGTCCCTGGGCGCCGGTGGGGAACCGGCCCGGGCGGTACGCGCGATGGCCGCGCCGGGCACCCTCGGCGACTGGCTCGCCGGGCTCTTCGCGCTGGCCCGCGAGCAGGTGGCCGGCGGCGAGCGGGAGTTGCTCGACGTGCTGGACACGCTCCTCGGCGAGCTGACCGGGCACGACTTCCTGCTCGCCCTGCCGGCGTTGCGGCAGGCCTTCGCGTGGTTCCCGCCCCGGGAGCGGGAGGCGATCGCCGGCCACCTGCTGACCCGGCGGGGCGCGACCGGCTCCGCCCGGTCCCTGCTGCGCCTGCCCGTCGACCCGGTGCTGGTGGCCCGCTCCCGGGCGCTCGACGCGGAGGTGGACGCCCTGCTCGCCCGCGAGGGGCTCGACCGGGAGGGGAGCCGACGATGACGGACGCGTCCGATCCCACGCTGGAACGGTGGCGCCTGGTGCTCGGCGAGGCCGCGCACGACGGCCTGGGCGGCCCGGCGCTGAGCGCGGAGGCGCAGGCCCGGGACGCGGCGCTGGACTGGCTCTACGGCCGCGACGAGGAGCTGGCCCGGCGCGGCGTGCGGCGCGGCGGCACCGGGCCGTCGGTGCTGACCACGGTGGACTGGCTGGACGGGATCACCCGGCTGTTCCCGAAGGAGACCGTCGAACGGCTGGAACGCGACGCCGTCGAGCGGTACGAGATCCACGAGGTGGTCACCGACCCGGAGCTGCTCCGCCGGATCGAGCCGAACCCGACCCTGCTGCGGGCGGTGCTGCGCACCAAGCACCTGATGAACCCGGAGGTGCTGCGGCTGGCCAGGCGGATCGTGGAGGCCGTCGTCCGGCAACTGGTGGAGCGGCTCGCCGCCGAGGTCCGGCAGTCGTTCTCGGGCGCCCGCGCCCGACGGCCCAGCCGGTTCCGGCAGGCCCGCAACTTCGACGTCCGGCGGACCATCCGGGCGAACCTCGCCCACTGGCGCCCCGACGAGCGCCGGCTGCACATCCGCTCCCCGCACTTCTTCTCCCGGACCCGCCGGCACCTCGACCGCTGGCAGGTGATCCTGCTGGTCGACCAGTCGGGCTCGATGACCGGCTCCGTCATCCACGCCGCGGTCACCGCCGCCTGCCTGTGGGGGCTGCCCGGGGTCCGCACCCACCTGGTGGCGTTCGACACCGAGGTGGTGGACCTGACCGCCGACGTGGACGACCCGGTCGAGCTGCTGATGAAGGTGCAGCTCGGCGGCGGCACGGACATCGCCCGCGCGGTCGCGTACGGGGCCGGGCTGGTGGAGAACCCGCGGCGCGCCATCGTCGTGCTGATCACCGACTTCTACGAGGGAGGCGACGCGGGCGCGCTGGTGCGTACGGTCGGCCAGCTCGTCGGGCAGGGCACCCACGTGCTCGGCCTCGCGGCCCTCGACGAGGAGGCCGAGCCGGTCTACGACCGCCAGACGGCGCAACGCCTCGCCGACGTGGGCGCCGGGGTCGGCGCGATGACGCCGGGGGAACTGGCCGCGTTCGTCGCCGAACACGTGGGCCGGTGAGCGTGGTGACCGGGCGACGTGCGTCCCGCCCGCCGGGCGACCCGAGCGACGGGGCGAGCAGGGCCGGCCGCCCGACGCGGCGCTCCCCGGCGTTGGTGCCCGGCCGGCCCGATCGGACGAAGGAGGAGCGGTGACCCGTGCCGACCTGCTGGCGCTCACGCCGGAGGTGCTCGCCACCCTGACCAACCGGGGCCTGGTCAGGCGGGCCGCCAAAGCCGTCGACGGCGGTGACCTGCCCACCCTGGACACCCGGCCCGACGGCACCGTCGTGGCCGACCATCCGGACGGCACGCGCAGCACGCTGCCCCCGGCCGGCGGGCTCACCGCCGGCACCTGCACCTGCGGGGCGCCCGGCGTCTGCCGCCACCTGCTGACCCTGGTCCTCGCCTACCAGCGCCACCCCACCCCACCCACCGCCTCGCGCGAGCTTGCACTTCCTGCCCAGTCAAAGCCGACATTCCACTCCAAGGGCGGGCCGAAAGAGCAAGATCGCGGCGGTGCCGGGGGAGAGGGCGGCGGGGCCGGGTGGGTGGACTGGTCGCCGGGGGCGTTCACGGACGAGGAGGTGGAGGAGGCCGTCGGGGCCGGCGCGGTGGCCGCCGCCCGCCGGCTGTTCCGGCGCGGTTACCCGGCCCGGGTGCGCCGGCCCACCGCGCGGGACCCGATCCCCCAGGTCGAGCTGCCCTCCCGCACGGTGCGCTTCCTCGTGCCCCACCAACTCGGCTACGCGCAGACCGACGCCGCCGCGGGCCAGGGCGAGGCGGTCGCGCTGGCGGTCTGGGCCTGCCGGGCCGCCGACCGGGAGCGGCCCGCCGGCCGGGACGTGCAGGTGCAGGTGGGCGGCGGTTCCGCCGTGCTGGACCGGCCCGCCCTGGACCGTGCCGTGGAGCTGGCCGGGGAGGTGCTGCTCGCCGGGGCGGCGCACCTCGGCGCCGGTCCGGTCGCCGCCCTCGCCGCGGCGCGCCGCGACCTGGACGCCGCCGGGCTGCGCTGGCCGCTGCTCGCCCTCGACGAACTCGCCACGCAGCTCGACGCGTACGCCGACCGGTCGGCCCGCTACCGGCCGGCGCTGCTCGCCGAGGTGGTCGCCGAACTGCACGCCCGCCGGCGGGCGGTGCGCAACGGCGGGGCCAGCCCGGCCGCCCGGGTGCTGGGCACCGAGGAGCCGGCCGAGGCGCCGCTGCGCCGGATCCGGCTCACCGGCGTCGGCGCCCGGGTGCGCGAGCTGGGCGGCGAGCGGATCGTCGAGGTCTTCCTCGCCGAGCCGGAGGCGGGCGGGGTGCTGGTGCTGCGCCGGGAGTGGCCGGCGACCGACGACGCCCCGGCGACCGGGCACCAGTTGGCCGGCCGCCGGGTGGCCGGCAGCACGCTCGGCGTGCTCGCCACCGGCAACGTGGTCACCGAGTCGGCGGTACGCAGCGCCAGCCGCCGGATCCGCTTCGCCACCGGCCGGATCGCCCGGACCACCGTCACGCCCGGCGCGGGGGCCTGGGAGTGGATGCCGGCCGGCCTGCTGGTCGACGACCTGTCCGCCCTGGCCGAGTCCCTCGCCGACCTGCCGCCCCGGCTGATCCGGCCCAGGGTCGACGCGGAGGCGGTGCGGCTCGTCCGCGTCGGCGAGGTGCGGTCGGTCCGGTACGCCCCGGGCGAGCAGCGCCTCGACGCGGAGGTGACCGACCCGACGGGAGCCATGGCCACGGTCTCCGCCGTGCACCGGCCGGTCTGCCCGGGGGCGCTGGACAGCCTCGCCGCCGCGCTGGCCGGCGCGCACGGCCCGCCGCGCTTCGTCAGCGGCACGGTCCGGCGCACCGTCGGCGGGCTGGTCGTGGAGCCGCTGGCCGTGGTCGCCGACGCCACGGTGCTCGTGCCGGACCTGGCGCCCGGGGCCGGCGACGGTGCCCTGGCCGGCGGCCTGGCCCCGGCGCCGGACCGGGTGGGCGCGGCGCTGCGCGACGGCCTCGGGCTGCTCGCCGAGGCGGCCCACACCGGCCTGCGGCACCTGCCGAGCAGTTTCCCCGACCGGTTGCGCGCGGCGGCCACCGCGTTGGCCGCGGTCGGCCTCGACGGCGGCGCGGACCGCCTCACCGCGCTCGCCGGAGCGCTCGGCCCCGACCCGGGTGCCGGCGCGGTCGGGGCCTGGGTGGACGCCCAGATCCGGCTGCTCACGACCGCCGAGTGCCGGTGAGGCCGCGCGAACCCGCCGTGCGGGACGCGTGAGCCGCGCGACGCCGCGCCCGCCGACGGCCCGGGGCTCGCCGGGGGCCGCGACGGGCCGTGCCGACCGGCCCGCCGGGTTACGGTGTGGGGCGTGGCGACGCCGGCCGAGGAGATCAAGGTGGGGGAGCGGCTGGTCCGCGTCTCCAGCCCCGACAAGCCGTACTTCCCCGAGCTGGGGCTGACCAAGCTGGACGTGGTGCGGTATTTCCTGGCCGTCGGCGACGGCGTCCTGCGCGCCCTGCGGGACCGGCCGACCATGTTGGAGCGGTGGCCGCGCGGCGTCTTCCCGGGGGCGAAGATCGCCACCCGGCAGGACAACCGGGGCGACGCCTTCTACCAGAAGCGGCTCCCGGCGGGGGCGCCCGAGTGGGTGCGCACCGCCCACATCACCTTTCCGAGCGGGCGTACGGCCGACGAGGTCGCGCCGAGCGAGCTGGCGGTGGTGATCTGGGCGGCGAACCTCGGCACGCTGCGGTTCCACCCGTGGCCGGTCGCCGCCGCCGACGTCGAGCGGCCCGACCAGCTCCGCATCGACCTCGACCCGATGCCTGGGGTGGGCTTCGACCAGGTGGTGCCGGTGGCCCACGAGGTGCGCGCGTTCCTCGACGAGTTGGGGCTGACGGGCTATCCGAAGACCACCGGCGGGCGGGGCCTGCACGTCTACCTGTCGATCGAGCCCCGGTGGAGCTTCGGCGAGTGCCGGCGGGCGGTGCTGGCGCTGGGCCGGGAGATTCAGCGCCGGCTGCCGGAGTTGGTCACCACCACCTGGTGGCGGGAGCAGCGGGACCGCCCGGTCTTCGTCGACTACAACCAGATGTCCCGGGACCACACGATGGCCTCGGCGTACTCCATCCGCCCCACCCCGCAGGCGCTGGTCTCCGCGCCCCTGGACTGGTCGGAGCTGGACGACGCGCGGCCGGAGGACTTCGACGTCACCACGATGCCGGCCCGGTTCGCCGAGCGTGGCGACCCGCACGCGGGCCTCGACGACCGGCGCTTCTCGCTCGAACCGCTGCTGGAGTTGGCCGACCGGGAGGGGCTGGAGGCCCCGCCGGAGCGCTGAGCCCGCCGGCCACGGCGGACCGCGGCCGGAGTGCCGGGCCTGCGGGCCGCCGCGGGCCGGGCCGCCGGAGCGGTGCGCCTGCCCGGCCATCCCGGCGCGGCTCACTCCCACGGGCTGCGGTCGCCGTCGAACTCGTCGAAGACCAGCCAGGTGCGGGTGGACAGCACTCCGGCGATGCTCTGCACCCGGCCCAGCACCACGTCCCGCAGCGTGGCGTTGTCCGGCGCCCGGACCAGGGCCAGCACGTCGTGGTCGCCACCGAGCAGCGCGGCGTGCTCGATGTAGCGGACCCGGGCCAGCTCCGCCGACACCTCCCGCCAGGTGTTCTGTTCGATCTTGAGCGCGACGTACGCCGAGGTGCCCAGCCCCGCCGCCTCGGGCGCGACCTGGGCCCGGAAACCGGTGATCACCCCGTCGCGCAGCAGCCGCTCCACCCGCGCGTACGCGTTGGTGCGGGAAATGTGGATCCGCTCGGCGAGGGTGCGCACGGAGGTGCGGCCGTCGCGGACCAGTTCGTCGAGGATCCGCCGGTCGACCTCGTCCAGGGGCCGGGCCGAACGTCCCGTTCCGGCGGCCCACTCCGCACTCGGCCCGGACTCCTGGCTCATGTCGATGCCTCCCGCATGCCATCCGTCCCGCGTTTGTCATGGATCTTGAGTCAATCATCCGACGGCAGGAGCATAGGCCCACCACACGTCCCAGGAGGTCCCGCCGTGACGACCACACCCGAGGCGGTCCGCAGGGCATCCCCGCGCAGGCGTCGGGCGGCCACCCCGCCCGACCCGGCCAAGCCGCTGCTGCCGGCCACCGAGCCGGTCCGTCTACTCGATCCCGCCGGCACGCCGCTGCCCGCCCACGCCGACTACCCCGAGCCGCCCGTCGAGGCGCTCGCCGACATGTACCGGCGGATGGTCATCGGCCGCCGCTTCGACATCCAGGCCACCGCCCTGACCAAGCAGGGCCGGCTGGCGGTCTACCCGTCCTCGCGCGGCCAGGAGGCCTGCCAGGTCGGCGCGATCCTCGCCCTGCGCGAGGACGACTGGGTCTTCCCGACCTACCGCGAGTCGATGGCGCTGGTCTCCCGGGGCATCGACCCGGTCGAGGTGCTGACCCTGCTGCGCGGCGACTGGCACTGCGGGTACGACCCCGCCGCCCGCCGTACCGCCCCGCAGTGCACCCCGCTGGCGACCCAGTGCGTGCACGCCGCCGGGCTGGCCTACGGCGAGGCGTACCAGGGGCGGGACACCGTCGCGCTGGCCTTCATCGGCGACGGGGCCACCAGCGAGGGCGACTTCCACGAGGGCGTGAACTTCGCCGCCGTGTTCAAGGCGCCGGTCGTCTACTTCGTGCAGAACAACAAGTACGCCATCAGCGTCCCGCTGTCCCGGCAGACCGCCGCCCCGTCGCTGGCGTACAAGGGCGTCGGCTACGGCGTGCCCAGCGAGCAGGTCGACGGCAACGACCCGGTGGCCGTCCTCGCGGTGCTCACCCGCGCGGTCGCGCACGCCCGCTCCGGCAAGGGGCCGTTCCTCGTCGAGGCGCACACCTACCGGATGGAGCCGCACACCAACGCCGACGACGCCACCCGCTACCGCGACGGCGCCGAGGTCGACGCCTGGCGGGACCGGGACCCGGTCGCCCGCCTGGAGACGTACCTGCGGGCGCGGGACGTGCTCGACGACGCGCGCGTCGCCGCGATCGCCGAGGAGGCCGAGGCGTACGCCGCCGACCTGCGCACCCGGATGAACGCGCAGCCGACGGTCGACCCGATGAGCCTCTTCGCGCACGTCTACGCCGAGCCCACCCCGCAGTTGGTCGAGCAGCGCGAGCAGGTCCGCGCCGAGCTGGCCGCCGCCGCAGACGAGGAGGGTGAGCGCTGATGGCCACCCTGACCATGGCGAAGGCGCTCAACGCCGCGCTCGCCGACGCGATGCTCGACGACGACCGGGTGGTCGTCTTCGGCGAGGACGTCGGCGCGCTCGGCGGCGTCTTCCGGATCACCGACGGCCTCCAGGCCCGGTTCGGCGACAAGCGCTGCTTCGACACCCCGCTCGCCGAGGCCGGCATCGTCGGCTTCGCCGTCGGGCTGGCCATGTCCGGGCTGCGCCCGGTGGTCGAGATGCAGTTCGACGCGTTCGCGTACCCGGCGTTCGAGCAGATCGCCTCGCACGTGGCGAAGCTGCGCAACCGCACCCGTGGCGCGCTCAGCGTGCCGATCGTCATCCGGGTGCCGTACGCCGGAGGTATCGGCGGGGTCGAGCACCACTGCGACTCCAGCGAGGCGTACTACGCCCACACCCCCGGCCTGAAGGTGGTCACCCCGGCGACGGTCGAGGACGCGTACTCGCTGCTGCGCCAGGCGATCGACGACCCCGACCCGGTCGTGTTCATGGAGCCGAAGAAGCTCTACTTCTCCAGCGCCGACGCGGAGCTACCCGCGACCACCGCGCCGATCGGCCGCGCGGTCGTGCGCCGCCCGGGCCGCGACGCCACCCTCGTCGCGTACGGGCCGGCGGTGCCGGTCGCGCTGGAGGCCGCCGAGGCCGCCCGCGAGGAGGGCTGGGACCTGGAGGTGGTGGACGTGCGCAGCATCGTGCCGTTCGACGACGAGACCGTCACCGCCTCGGTCCGCCGCACCGGCCGGTGCGTGGTGATCCAGGAGGCGCAGGGCTTCGCCGGGGTCGGCGCCGAGATCGCCGCCCGGGTGCAGGAACGCTGCTTCCACGCCCTGCACGCCCCGGTGCTGCGGGTGTCCGGCCTGGACATCCCGTACCCGGCGCCGATGCTGGAGCACACCCACCTGCCGTCGGTGGACCGGATCCTCGACACGGTGGCCCGACTCCAGTGGGACGACCAGCCGGACGGGCGCTGGCTGACCCGGGGGAGCGCGGCGTGACCACCGTGGACGGGGCGCAGGTCTTCCTCCTGCCCGACCTGGGGGAGGGGCTGAGCGAGGCCGAGATCGTCGAGTGGCGGGTCGCCGTGGGCGACGTGGTCACGGTGGACCAGACCGTCGTCGAGGTGGAGACCGCCAAGGCCGTCGTCGACGTGCCCTGCCCGTACGCCGGGCGGGTCGTCGCGCTGCACGGCGCGGCGGGTGAGGTCCGCCCGGTCGGCCAGCCGCTGGTCACCATCGCGCCGGTGGACGGCGACGGCGGGGCCGGCGACGAGCCCGCCGGGCACGCCACCTACCGCGAGGAGGAGCGCGCCGGCTCCGGCAACGTCTTGATCGGGTACGGCACCGGCCACGGCGGCTCGGGGCGGCGGCGTCGCCGGCCCCGCCCCGCGGTCGCCCTCGACCACCGCCCGGCCGAGCCGCTGGCGGCGCCCGCCGCCCCGGCGGTGGCGGCGGACCGCCCGCGCGACGCGGCGCCCCTGATCATCTCGCCGATCGTGCGCCGGCTGGCCCGCGAGCACGGCCTCGACCTGGCCGCGCTGCGCGGCACCGGCCCCGGCGGGGTGGTGCGCCGCGCCGACGTGGAGGCCGCCGTGGCCGAGGCCGCCTCGCCGGCCGCCCGGCTCGCCGCGGTGCCGGACCAGCCGGACGCGCCGGACGCGGCGGACGTGGTCGTCCCGCTGACCGGCATCCGCAAGGCGATCGCCGACAAGCTCTCCCGCAGCCGGCGGGAGATCCCCGAGGTGACCATCTGGGTGGACGTCGACGCCACCGGGCTCCTGGCGACCCGGGCCGCGATCAACGCGGCGACCCCGGACGCGCCGGTGAGCATCCTGGCCCTGCTCGCCCGGATCTGCCTGTCCGGGCTGCGCCGGTTCCCGCAGCTCAACGCCCGCGTCGACACCGAGGGCCAGCGCATCGTCCAGTCCGCCGGGGTGCACCTGGGCATCGCCGCCCAGACCGACCGGGGGCTGGTCGTGCCGGTGCTGCGGGACGCGCAGCGGCTCACCACCGCCGAGCTGGCGGCCGAGCTGACCGCGACCACCTCGGCGGCCCGGGCCGGCACCCTGCCCCCGGCCCGGCTCACCGGCGGCACGTTCACGCTGAACAACTACGGCGTCTTCGGCGTCGACGGCTCCACGCCGATCATCAACCACCCCGAGGCGGCGCTGCTCGGGGTGGGGCGGATCGTGGACAAGCCGTGGGTGGTGGACGGGCAGCTCGCGGTGCGGAAGGTGACCCAGCTCAGCCTGACCTTCGACCACCGGGTCTGCGACGGCGGGGTGGCGGGGGGTTTCCTGCGGCACGTCGCCGACTGCGTCGAGCAGCCGGCGCTGCTGATCGCCAACGTCTGACCCGCCGCGACGGCCCCGGTTCCGCCTCCGGCGGTGCCGGGGCCGTCGCCGTCGCGGCGGGTGTTTCCCCGAAAGCGGGCCGGGAATGCGGGCCTGGCTGTCCCGCCGAGGGGAGGACGAGGTGGCGTACCCGGACATGTCCTCCGCCGGCGGCGTGCGCCGCTACGCGGTCGCCGGCGCCCCGCTGCTCTGCGACGCCCGGGAGCACGGCCTGGTGGGCGACGGCGCGACCAACGACCAGCCGGCCCTGGCGGCGCTGGTGGACCGCCTCGGCGACGCGCACGCCGCCGACGGCCGGGTCCGGATCATCTACTGCCCGCCCGGGGTGTACTCGATGCGGGACTCGGGCACGGTCTGGCGCTCCGGGGTGTCGCTGATCGGCGCCGGCCCGGGGGCGACCCGCTTCGTGCTCAGCAACGCCGGCAACCGGGCCGACCCGGCCCCGCTGGCCTTCCACACCGTGCAGCAGCACGGGGCCGGCCCTGACCGCCACCTGGCCGACTGCACCTTCGCCGACTTCGAGATCGACGGCTCGGGCGTGGCGTCGGCGGACTACAACCCGCTGGCCAAGGGTCTCGGCCTGCAGTACGTCGTCCGGGGTGTGTTCCGCAACCTGTACATCCACCACACCGCCGCCACGGGCCTGGGCTGCGACTTCCTCCAGGACTGCCTGATCGACGGGGTGCTGGTGGTCGGCTGCGGGCGGCTGGACAACGGCACCCAGATGGGCGGCGCGGGCGTCGGCGTCGGCATCGGCGGCTGGGGCAGCGTCGAACGGTTCAACATCGTCAACTGCAGCGCGGTGGACAACGCGACCAACGGGATCTTCCTGGAGTTGCAGGAGGCGAGCCACCTGCGCCCGCGCGGGGTGCGGATCATCGGCTGCCACGCCCAGGGCAACCGGTTCGGCATCTCCGACTGGGGCGCGAACGGCCTGATCGTCTCCGCCTGCACGATGACCGGCAACCTGGAGGCGGGCTTCCACGTCTCGGCGAAGGGCACCACGCACACCGCCGGGCGGGCCGGCATCCTCACGGACTGCGTGATCGACGGCAACCTGGGCGACGGGGTCAGCATCGGCAACACCCCCGGGCCGTACACGATCCGCGGCAACCGGATCAGCGGCAACGGCCGGTACGGCTACCACCAGCGCAACCTCGGCGGCGCGGAGGAGCAGATCGCCGAGGAGATCGTCATCGAGAGCAACGACTTCTACGGCAACAGCGCCGACGCCATCCGCATCGACCGCCCGCTCCGCGACATGATCGTGGTGGGCAACCGGATCCGCAACAACGGGCGGCAGTGCGCGCCGGCGATGAGTGGGCGCGGCGACTCGGTGCGCTACAGCGAGCGGAAGGTGGTGGACCGGCGGGCGACCTGGCCGAACGACGGTCACCGGGGCAAGGTGGTGCGCGTCGGCGACGGGATCGCCACGGTGGCCGCCAACGACGACAACGAGCTGACGCTCGCGCCGATCCGCCCCGACGCCTCCAGCGGGTGGAGCGGGGGCACGCCGCTGCCGGGAACGCCGTACGAGCTGCCGGCCGGCCCGCCGGTGCGGGCCGGCATCACGATCAACGCGGCGGTCGACTCGGCCACCATCCGGGGCAACCGGATCTGGGACAACAAGAACCCGAGCACCCAGAACCACGGCCTCTGGATCACCGACGAGGGCAGTTGCGTGGACTGCCGGGTGGAGGACAACGACCTCGCCGGGAACGCCGACTCCGCCATCCGCATGGACACCCCGCCGGTCGGCGGCCGGTGGGAACGCAACCACGGCGACGACGACTGGACCTGAGCCGGCGCCACGCGGGTGGCCGAGGCCCGCCCGGCCGTTGCCCGTCGCCGCCGCCACGAGGCCGGGGCGGGGCACCGGGGGCGGGTCGGGCGGGAACGGCGCGGGGCGGCGCAACCGGGACGCGGCGGCATGGCCGGGCTCCGGCGGTGCCGGTCCGGGCGATCCCGGACGGACCCGGAAACGGGGGCACCCGGACCCATTCCGCGCAGTCCGGCAAATGCGCCCCATAATTGCTTTTCCCTTTTCGCCGAAAATTGCGCGCCCGTCCGGGCGGTATGGAGAGAATGTGGCGGAGGACGCCAATTAACGGGGGGACGCATCATGAAGTTGAGGCGGCGACTGACGGTTCTGGCCGTGACCATCGCGGCCACGCCGTTGGCCCTCGGCGGGTGCACCGCCGACCGCAAGCCGGGTGCCGGGTCGGCCGAGGGCCGGGCGACGGCCCCGGAGTTGGCCGTGACGCCCGCCGACCGCGCCCGCGAGGTGCCGGTCAGCGCCGAGGTGGGGACCGTCGTCAAGGGTGGACGGGTCACGTCGGTCCGGATCACCGACGACAAGGGCGCGGAGGTCAAGGCGGAGCCCCGGGAGGACGGCTCGGGCTGGGTGCCGAGCAAGCCGTTGCAGCCGCGGCGCACCTACACCGCGGAGGTGACCGCCACGGGTGACTCGGGGAAGACCACCACCCGGAAGACCACCTTCACCACGATGCCGAAATCGTCGAAGCCGGAAATCACCAGCACGTTGTATTTCGCCGGCAACCGGACGTACGGCACCGCCATGCCGGTGACCGTCGCCTTCGACCCGCCCATTCCGAAAGAGGCCAGGGCGGACGTGCAGCGCCGATTGTTCGTGAAGACCGACCCGCCGCAGCCGGGCACCTGGTCGTGGGTGTCCGACGGCAGCCAGGTCTATTACCGGGCCCCCGATTTCTGGCGTCCGGGCACCACGATCAGCGTCCGGGCCGGGCTGGAGGGTCTGCCGATCGGCAAGGACCGGGTCGGCGACTCCGACCGGACCGCCACCTCCAAGATCGGCCGGCAGGTGGCTCTGGAGATCGACAACGCGACCAAGCAGATGTCCGTGGTGCGCGACGGCAAGGTCGTCCGCAAGATCCCGGTCAGCATGGGCAAGCCGAGCACGCCGACCTCCAGCGGCAAGATGGTGATCATGGAGAAGCACGAGTACACGACGTTCGACACCCGGGGTTCGGCCGACCCCTACGTGGTCGACGTCGAGGACGCCCAGCGCCTCACCTGGGGCGGTGAGTTCATCCACGCGGCGCCGTGGTCGGTGGGGGACCAGGGCAACACCAACGTCTCGCACGGCTGCACCAACGTCTCCAACGAGGCCGCGGACTGGCTGATGGGCGTCACGCAGGTCGGCGACCTCGTCACCATCAAGGGCACCGAGGTCGGGTTGAACGAGGGCAACGGCTGGACCGCGTGGAACGTCGGCTGGGACGAGTTCGCCAAGGGCAGCGCGCTGCCGGTGCCGGCCGGGCTCCGGCCGGCCCCGTCGCAGGCCCCGCACCCGGGCGCCGTGGCCGGGGGCTCGCCGGTGCCGGCGCCGTCCGTCCGCGGCGGCTGACCCGGCCGTACGCACACGGGGGACCGGTCCGCCGCCAGGCGGGCCGGTCCCCCGACCTGCCGGTCTCGGCGAGCGGCCGGGGCCGGGTGCCCGGCGGCGCGTCCACCGGCCACCACCAGAGCCGGCCGTCCTCGGTCCCGCTGACCACCCGCCCGGACGGGTCGACGACCACGTCCTCCGGGCCGGCGACGCCGTCGGGCCGGGGCAGCAGTTCGGCGGCGTCGAGCCGGCGGTCGGTGGGGGACCACGGCCCGTCGAGCGGGGGCGGGAGGGTGGCGGGCTCACGGACGGGACGGATCAGCCACGGCGCGCGGGGACGGGGAGGAGCGACCATCGGCCCGTTCCCGCCCGCCGGTGTGGCACCCGCCGGCTCTCGACGCCGGGCGGCGCGGGTGGGCTGGAGATCATCGCGGTGGCGCGGTCCTCCTCCCTGAGGAGGATCAGGGAGGCCCTCGGGGGTGACCCTGGGTGGACCCGGATCCCGTCCCTGGGCAGGGCGGAAATGTCGGTGGTGGGGGCTAGATTCGTCGGCATGGGGCAGCGTGAGGACAGGTTCCACGTCGAGGTCAGCGTGGACGATTACGTGGTGGACGTGCGGGCGATCGGCGAGGTCGACATCGCCACGGTCGCCGCGTTCCGCTCCGCGCTCTGGGCGGCCCCCGCCCGGCCGGTGCTCCGGCTGGATCTCTCGGGCGTCCGCGTGCTCTCCGCCGCGGGGGTGCGGGCGCTCGTCGCCGCGCACCTGCGCATCCGCGCCCGGGGCGGTGAGTTGGTGCTGCTGCACCCCGACCCGGTGGTCGCGCGGGTGTTGCGGGCCACCGGCCTGCACCGGGTCATCCCGATCGTCGACTCGTGCGCCGACCGGGAGCTCGTCGCCTGCTGACCACCCCCGACCGATCGGGTGCGTGTGCGCCCGGGGGCCGACCGCGCGTGGGCGGGTCGACCCCCAGGCCCGTGCTCAACGGCTCAGCGGACGCCGACCAGGTCGACGACGAAGACCAGGGTCTCGCCCGGCTTGATGACGCCACCGGCGCCCCGGTTGCCGTAGCCCAGGTGCGGCGGGATGGTCAGCCGGCGCCGGCCGCCGACCCGCATGCCCACCACGCCCTGGTCCCAGCCGGCGATGACCTGCCCGGCGCCGAGCCCGAACTGGAACGTCTCGCCCCGGTTCCAGGAGGAGTCGAACTCGCGGCCGGTGGAGTGCGCCACCCCCACGTAGTGGACGTCGGCCAGCTGCCCTGGCTGGGCCTCCGGCCCCTCGCCGACGGTGATGTCCTCGATGACGAGATCGGCGGGCGGCGCGCCCTCGATCGGCCCCACCTCGGGCTTGCCGGAGCGGGCACCTGCTGCCTGGTTCATACGGGAGTCTCCTGCCGTTTCGGTCCTGATGTCCCGGTCACCATCCTGCCGGATGGCGGCCGGTCGGCGCGCGGCGGTCCCGGGAGCGGCTCGCGTGCGTCGACGTGTCGGCGATGTGCGAGCCCTCGGCGCCGTCGGGCGGGAGAGCCGGGTCCGGCCAGGCGCGACGAGTCGGGCGTACGCACGGACCGGCGGGCGTCACCGGTGGTGACGCCCGCTGGGTGAGGTGCCGGACCAGGTCAGCGGAGCCAGGGGAGCCGCCGGACGAGGGGGAGCTTCGCCCAGGCCGCGCCCAGGCCCAGGGTGGCGCCGGCGTTGACGAGCGCGAGACCGACCAGCAGGGCCGCGTTGAGCAGGTGGTCGTCGAGGAAGGGGTTGTTCTCGGGGGGCAGGACGACCGTCCACATCATCACGTAGAGCACCACGCCGGCGACGGCGGCGACGCGCATCCCGATGCCGAGCAGCAGCGCCACGCCGATCGCGGCCAGGCCGGTCATGAAGAGCACGTCCGCCCAGGCGGCCCCGGCGATGCCGTTGTAGAAGCCCTTGAAGGGGCCGGCCGCGCCGAAGGTCAGGAAGCCCTTGGTGGGGCTGCCGCCGTTGATCCAGGCGTTCTTCGCCTCGGTGGCGTGCCCCAGGCCGAAGACCTTGTCCAGGAACGCCCAGAGGAAGGTCCAGCCGAGGGCGATGCGGATGCCGGCGAAGACGTACCGGGCGGCACGCTCCCGGGTGGTCTCGGCGAGGTGCCGGGGCTGCGCCGCTGGGGCGATGGTCCTGGCGGTGATCTGCTCGGTCGCGGTCATTGTCTCCACGTCCCTTCGTGTACCTCGCACCGCGCTTCCCGGTGGCATCTCCATTGGACATCCGCCGACGCCCGCCGGGCAGGGCCTACCGGGCCCCGCCGGACCGGGACCTTGGACCCCTTCCGCACCGGTCCACCCGGCCGTGCCGACCCGGTCCCGCGACCCTGACCCGGCGGGCGGTCGCGGCCATACCGTCGCAGGTGCCAACGGCAGGGAGGTCGTGATGAGGACGTGGCAGGTGGGCGACGTGATGACGCGGGACGTCGCGACGGTGGGGGAGGAGACCCCCTACCGCGAGATCGTCGACGCGCTGGTCCGGCGGGGCATCAGCGGCGTGCCCGTGGTGGACGGGTTCCGCCGGGTGCTCGGCGTGGTGTCCGAGTCGGATCTGCTGCACAAGGTGGAGCGGGCCGGGCACCCGGACGAGCGGCGGATCTTCGAGGGGCGGCGGCGCCGCAGCGCCCGGGAGAAGGCAGACGCGTTGCTGGCCCGCGAACTGATGACCGCGCCGCCGGTGACCACCTGGCCGGAGGCGACCATCTCCGCCGCCGCGCGGCAACTGGACCGGGAGTCGGTGAAGCGGCTGCCGGTGCTCGACGATCTGGGCCGGCTCGTCGGCATCGTCACCCGGGGCGACCTGCTGCGGGTGCACCTGCGTACGGACGCGGAGATCCGCGAGGACGTGGTGCAGGAGGTGCTGCGCCGGGTGCTCGCGGTGCGGGACGGCCTGGTCACCGTCAAGGTGCGCGACGGTGAGGTGACGCTCGACGGCCGGCTGGACCGGCGCAGCGCGGTCGAGCTGGCGGGGCGGCTGGCCGGGCAGGTCAGCGGCGTGGTCCGGGTGACCAGCACCATCGCGTACGACGTCGACGACCGCACGCTCGTCGAGCGGGACGCCGGCCCGGTCACCCCGGTGGCCTGACCGGCGACGCCCGGGCCCCGCCGTCCGGGCGGGGCCCGTCGGCGTGCCGCCCGCCCGGGCCCGCGCTCCCCTCCGGCCGACGGCAGCCGGCGCCTGAGGCCCGGGAGCCGCCGGGCAGCGGCGACCGGGCCCGGCCGGCACCCGCCGACTTGCCCGGACGGCCGTCGGTCGGTCGGCGGCTCGCCTAGGCTCGGGGGCGGGCGCGGTGCGGCTCTGCCGCCGAGCCCCGCCGCGGGGACCGCGCCCGCGCCGGAGCCGCCGGGCATGCGGCGCGCGAGGAGCGGAGCCGCCCTGTCCCGTCGTGGATGCGGAGGGCGCCGGGTGGACGAGGCGACGTTCGCGGCGCCGCTGTGGGCCTGGGCGGCGGTGGGCGGGGTCATCACCGTCATGCTGGCCGTGGACCTGCTCTCCCACCGCGACAACCACGTGATCGAGCTGCGTGAGGCGCTGGTGTGGAGCGGCGTCTGGATCACCGCCGGGCTCACCTTCGGCCTGCTGGTCTGGCTCTGGCGGGGCGGCGATCCGGCCGTGGCGTACTTCTCCGGCTACCTGCTGGAGAAGGCGCTCTCGGTCGACAACGTCTTCGTCTTCGCGCTGCTGTTCGGCTACTTCCGGGTGCCCGCCGGTTACCAGCACAAGGTGCTCTTCTGGGGGGTCGTCGGGGCCCTCGCGTTCCGGCTGGCCTTCATCTTCGCCGGTGCCGCGCTGCTGGAGCGGCTGGCCTGGGCCGGGGTCGTGCTCGGCGCCTTCCTGGTCTGGACCGGGTGGCGGCTCGCGGTGCGCGGCGAGCCGGACGTCGAACCGGACCGCAACGTCGCGGTCCGGTTGTTCCGGCGGCTGGTCCCCACCGAGCCGCGCTACCACGGCGGCCGGTTCACCGTCCGGGTCGACGGCCGGCGCAGGGCCACCCTGCTGCTGGTCGCCCTGATCGCGATCGAGGCCACCGACGTGGTCTTCGCGATCGACTCGGTGGCGGCGATCCTGGCCATCACCACCGACACGTTCCTGGTCTGGACGGCGACGGCGTTCGCCGTGCTCGGGCTGCGCAGTCTCTACTTCTGCCTGGCCGGGCTGCTGCGGCACTTCAGCTACCTGCGGTACGGGCTGGCCGTCCTGCTGGCCTTCGCCGGGGCGAAGCTGATCCTGTCCGAGACGCCGGTGGGGAAGCTGCCGGTCTGGCTCACCCTCGCGGTGGTGGTGCTGACCCTGTCGGTCGCGATCGGCTGGAGCGTGCTCGCCGCCCGTCGGGAGCGCCGGCACGCGGGCTCCTGACCCGACCGGCCGGGCGACGCGCCCGGGCAGTCAGCCCGGCCGGACGACCGGGTCGGCGAGCTGGGCGGACAGCAGGGCGGGCGCCTCGGCCAGGGACGGGCCGTACCAGGTCAGGTGTCGCCCGGAGAGCAGCGCGCACGGGACGCCGGGAAACGCCTCCGGCCCGTCGTCGGCGGTGAACCGGTACGGCTCGTCCGGCAGCACCACCAGCTCCGGCTCGCGGGCGCGCAGCTCGTCGAGACTCGGTCGGGGATAACGTTCGGCGTCGTCGGCGTACAGGTTGGTGACGCCGAGTCGGCGCAGCACGTCCCCGGCGAACGTGTCGGCGCCCAGCACCACCCACGGGCGACGCCAGACCGGCACCACCGCCCGGCGGGGCGGCCCGACCGCCGGCGCGGCGGCCCACGCCCGGCGGGCCGCCGCCAGCCACTCCGGCTCCGCCGGCGCGCCCAGCTCGCGGAGCAGGTCGCCCAGCTCGGTCAGCGCCTCGTCGACGGTCCGCGGGTAGGTGACCCGCACCGGCACGCCGGCCGCGGCCAGGGCCTCGGCGTCGACGCGGCGGTTCTCCTCGACGTTGAGCAGCACCACGTCCGGCCGTAGCGCGAGCACCCGGTCCAGGTCGGGGTACTTGCTGCCACCGACCCGCGCCACGTCCAGCCCCGCCGGGTGGGTGCACCAGTCGGTGGCCCCGACCAGCAGGTGGGGCAGGGTCAGCGCCACCGCCTCGGTCAGCGACGGCACCAGCGACACGACCCGCACGCGCACCCCCGCTCCGCCTGTCGACAACCGCCACGCTCGATCATGCCCCAGCGGCGGGCGCCAGCCACTCCTGCCGGGTCAGCGCGTACTCGACCTCGCCGTGCTCCGCCCCGTCGATCATCTCCGGCCAGTCCCCGACGTACGTGCGCACGAAGCGCAGCCCGGACTTCTCCATCACCCGGCGGGAGGCCGCGTTGACGGTCATCGTGTTCGCGGTGACCCGTTCCACGCCCAGCTCGGTGAAGCCCTTGTCGACCAGCGCCCGGCAGCCCTCGGTGGCGAGGCCGCCGCCCCAGGCCGCCCGGCGCAGGCGGTAGCCCAGCTCCACCTCGCGGGCGTCGCCGTCGCGGGTCGGGCGGAACTCGAACCAGCCCAGGAACTCGCCCGACCCCCGGCCCACGGCCGCCCACCAGCCCAGCCCCGGCGGCCGCCGGTAGTGGGCGAGGATCCGGGGCAGGGTGCGCTCCCGGACCACCTCCGGCGGGGTGGGACGCCCGCCGGTGAGGTATCGCATCACCTCGGGGTCGCCGTCCAGCTCGACGAGGAGTTCCGCGTCGTCGGGGGTGAACTCGCGCAGCACCAGCCGGTCGGTGCTCAGGAAGGGCGTCACCGGCCCATCCCACCGGGCGGCCCCGGCCGGCTCAACCGAATTCCCCGCCCGTACCGCCCCCGCCGCACCACCCCGGCTCCGTCCATGATCGACGGCCTAGACTCGCCCCCGGGCCGACGAGTCGGCCCGGGGGCGACGGCAGGACGGATCACACGGATGACGAGCACCGGTGGCGGGGACGGTTCCTGGCTGCGCGCGGTGACCGGGGACGGCGGTCGCGGCCCGCTGCTCACCCGGGCCGGCCAGCTCGTGTACGGCGCCCGTCGCCTCGGCGAACTCACACACCGGCGGCCGAGCGGCATCACCGGCCACCAGTGGAGCACGGCCACCCGGGAGGGCTACGACTTCGTCGTCTGCGCCGCCGACACGGCCCGGCCGGTCTTCGCCGTCGAGGTCGGCCCGGTCGCTCCCGCCGGCTCCGCCGGGCAGCGCGCCGAGCGGATGAAGAACGTGGTCGCCGAGGCGGTCGGCCTGGCGGTGCTGCGGATCGGGTCGCCCACGCTGCGCGCCGACGAGCACGGGCGGCGGATCGTGACGTACGTGATCGACGCCCGCGCCTACGCGGCGCTCGGTGCGGGGGAGCCGGAGGCGGGGGACGTGCCCCCGCTCGGGTTCCGCGACATCTTCGGCCGGCTGCCCGACGGGCGGACGGGCCACGTCAACGACCTCGGCGCGCTGGCCCGGGCCGCGGCGGTCGACGCGTACGTGTCGCGGGGGCTGGTGGACCCGATCGTCCGGGGGCTGCACCTGAGCTGGCGGGGCGGGCCGGCCGAGGGGTGGAGCTGGGTCGAGGTGCGTCCCGGCGCCTGCCTCGTGGAGCGGGTGACGGTGCACGAGCAGCGGGTCTCCGCCGGCGTGGACCCGGCCCGCCTGGCCGAGGACCTGGCGGCGATGGCCGTCGGCCAGCGGCTGCGCGAGCTGGAGACGGCCGAGCCGGTCCTGACGCCCCGCGAGGAACTGCTCGCCGACATCCGGCTGCTCGAATCGCGGCGCGACGAGATGGCGCACGGGTTCGCCTTCGCGCACCTCTGCGCGGACTGACCCGCCCCGGCGCCGCACGGGCGTACCCCGGCGGCCCCGGCCGCCGTCAGGCCAGCGCTGCCGCCGTCCGGCCGGGGGTGGCGGCCGAGGTGGCATCGGCCCGCAGGGCCTCGATCCGCCTGGCCCGGGGGCGGACCGCGAGGAGGTTGCCGGCGGCCACCAGCAGGGCCAGACCGAACAGGCCCAGCCAGAGGGCGTCGGTGGAGAACCGGGCGGCGACCAGCCCGCCGAGGGTCGGCCCGGCGAAGCTGGCGAAGGCGTAGCCGAGCGAGTAGACCCCCTGGTAGCGGCCGCGCTGCGCCGTCGGCGACAGGTCCGCCGTCAGCGCCGAGTTCGCGGGGGTCATCAGCATCTCGCCGAGTGTCCAGACGGCGACCGTGAACGCGTAGAACCACACGGCGTCGGCCAGCGCGGTCAGCGCGAAGCCGGCGCCGACCACCACGACGGCGGCGGCGATGGTGCGGGACCGGTCGAAGCGGCCGACCAGCCGGGGCACGAAGAGCTGCCCCAACACGATCATCAGCCCGTTGACCGCGATGACCGGCCCGTACGCCGACGCCGGCAGGCCGTCGGCCTGCAACGCGACGGGGAGCATCACGCTGCCCTGGATGCAGAGCCAGGCCAGCCCGGTGAGGGCGGTGAAGGTCAGGAAGACCCGGTCGCGCAGCACGGTGCCGAGCCCGCCGGAGTCGGCGCGGGTGAACTGCCCGACGGTGACCGGGGCGGGGCGCGACTCGGGCACCTTCAACCCGATCAGCACGGCGGTGCCGAGCAGCACCGCCGCGTTGACCACGAACAGCAGCAGCGGATCGGCGCGGACCAGCAGGCCGGCGACGGTCGCGGCGACGGCGAACCCGATGTTGATCGCCCAGTAGTTGAGCGTCAGGGCGCGCAGCCGGTCCCGCTCGCCCACCACGTCGATGATGGTGGCGGTGAAGGCCGGCCGGGCGACGCCGAGGAAGAGCCCGAGCAGGAGGGTGAGCGCCGCGACCGCCGTGGGGTGGTTGCTCAGGCCCAGCGACACCGCCGCCGCGGCGGCGGCCACGTTGCCGACCAGCATCGCCGGCCGCCGCCCCCACCGGTCCGCGACGACCCCGCCGAGCACGCTCCCCGCCGCGCTGCCGGCCCCGTGCAACCCGATCACCACTCCGGCGTACGCGGGGCTGAAGCCCCGCACCGAGACCAGGTAGACGCCGAGGTAGATGGCGACGAAGCTGCCCAGCCGGTTGATCAGCGTGGCCGTCCAGAGGTACCAGAACGTGCGGGGCAACCCGCCGGCCGTCTGGCTCCACCAGCGCGTCATCCGCCACCCCCGAGATGCGTTTGCGTAATGCCCGACAAAGCTGTCGCTCATTACACTCGGGGGGTGCGACGGTCTCGGGTCGCGCGGGCACGAATCGTGGTGATGATCACGTGCGGCCGGAGCCGCCCGGGTCACCACCTGCCCCTTCGCCGCCCGGGTGGGTCGCCGGTCCTCGGCCGGATCCGGTTTCCGTGCGGTCGCGGGAATCCGCCCGGCGCGGCCACTCGGGGGTCGCCCGGCGATCCGTCGGGGCGGCTCGGCGAATGCGCCGCCCGCGAATGCGTCCGCCGCCGGACGCGGGCCGTGCGAATGGACGGCCGTGGGAAAAGACCGGCGGGGCCCCGCTGATTCCGCAGCGTGACCCCGCGTGGACGCGAGCGTGAACCCGGCGCCAGGTCAGCGGTTCTTGTACGCCTCGGCGACCTCGACCGGGATGCGGCCGCGCTCGGAAATCTTGTAGCCGTTCTTGACGGCCCATTCCCGGATGGCCCGGTTCTGCTCCCGGTCCATTCCCGCGCCGCCCTGGGCGCCCGCCCGGCGGGGTGCCCGCCCGACGTCGACGGTGCCGCGGCCGATCCGCCGGCCAGCGCTGATGTACGGGTCGAGAGCTTTCCGCAGCACGCCCGCGTTCTCGTCGGAGACGTCGATGGTGTACGCCACGCCGTCCAGACTGAACTCGACGGTCCGGTCGGCCTTTCCGCCGTCGAGGTCGTCGGTCAGAACAGTGATTACTTTTCTCGCCATCGCCAATTACTCCCTGTGTGGGGCGGGGTGTGGTCAAAGTTTGACCTATCCCACGGCAATTGCGCAAGAATACGCGTCGTTTTTCATTTCGGCGGGTCGCGTTATCGCGGGAAATCGGCGCGGCCGGCGCAAAGGCGGGGGAGTTCGGTCGCCCAGCGTGCCGGCGTGGCCGGCGGGCGCCGCGGCCTCGGCCCCGCTGGAGACCCGCACCCTGGTCCCCGTGTCCCGTGTCCGGAACCGGCTCGTTGTCTTCGCCGCGTCGACCGGCCTGCTCCCGACACGGCCGGTGGCGCGGGGAAGTGGTCTGGGTCACAGTGGGAACAAGGGGAACGCTTTGTTACTTGAGTTGGACACGCTCAACTCAACGCGATAGCAGGTGTTCGATGGCAACTCTTCCGGTACTGCCCCTGACCGACGCCGTGCTGCTGCCCGGCATGGTCATCCCGGTGACCCTCGACCCCACCACCCAGGCCGCTGTCGACGCGGCCCGCGCCACCGGCGAGGGCACCCTCCTCGCCGTGCCCCGCCTCGACGGCGAGTACGGCCCCGTCGGCGCGGTCGCCACCATCGAGAAGGTCGGCCGGCTGCCCAGCGGCGAACCGGCCGCCGTCGTCCGCGGCCTCTCCCGCGCCCGGATCGGCTCCGGCGTTCCCGGACCCGGCGCCGCCCTCTGGGTCGAGGCCACCGAACTCGACGAACCGGCCCCCGCCGGCCGCGCCCGCGAACTCGCCCGCGAGTACCGCGCCCTGATGACGTCCGTGCTCCAGCAGCGCGGCGCCTGGCAGGTCATCGACGCGATCGAGCGGATGACCGACCTCTCCGAGCTGGCCGACTCCGCCGGCTACGTCTCCTGGCTCAGCCTCGCCCAGAAGACCGAGCTGCTCGCCGCGCCGGACGTCACCGCCCGGCTGGAACTGCTCGTCGGTTGGGTGAAGGACCACCTGGCCGAGCAGGAGATCGCCGAGCAGATCAACACCGACGTCCGCGAGGGGCTGGAGAAGTCCCAGCGGGAGTTCCTGCTGCGCCAGCAGCTCGCCGCCATCCGCAAGGAGCTCGGCGAGGACGAACCGGACGGCTCCGCCGACTACCGGGCCCGCGTCGAGGCCGCCGACCTGCCCGAGAAGGTCCGCGAGGCGGCGCTCCGCGAGGTCGGCAAGCTGGAGCGGGCCAGCGACGCCTCCCCGGAGGCGGGCTGGATCCGCACCTGGCTCGACACGGTGCTGGAGATGCCGTGGGGCACCCGTACCGAGGACAACACCGACCTGGCCGCGGCCCGCGCGGTGCTCGACGCCGACCACGCCGGCCTGGCCGACGTGAAGGACCGCATCCTGGAGTACCTCGCGGTGCGCAACCGGCGCGCCGAGCGGAACCTCGGCGTCGTCGGTGGCCGCGGCTCCGGCGCGGTGCTCGCCCTCGCCGGCCCGCCCGGCGTCGGCAAGACCAGCCTCGGCGAGTCGGTCGCCCGCGCGCTCGGCCGCAACTTCGTCCGGGTCTCCCTCGGCGGCGTCCGCGACGAGGCCGAGATCCGGGGCCACCGCCGCACGTACGTCGGCGCGCTGCCCGGCCGGATCGTGCGGGCCCTGCGCGAGGCCGGCTCGATGAACCCGGTCGTGCTCCTCGACGAGGTCGACAAGCTGGCCGTCGGCTACTCCGGCGACCCGGCCGCCGCCCTGCTGGAGGTGCTCGACCCGGCGCAGAACCACACCTTCCGCGACCACTACCTGGAGGTCGACCTCGACCTCTCCGACGTGCTCTTCCTGGCCACCGCCAACGTGGTGGAGACCATCCCCGGCCCGCTGCTGGACCGGATGGAGCTGGTCACCCTGGACGGGTACACCGAGGAGGAGAAGGTCGCCATCGCCCGGGACCACCTGCTGCCCCGGCAGCGGGAGCGGGCCGGGTTGACCGCCGAGGAGGTCGGCGTCGGCGACGACGCCCTCGCCCGGATCGCCGGCGAGTACACCCGGGAGGCCGGCGTGCGCCAGCTCGAACGGTCGCTGGCGAAGATCCTCCGCAAGGTCGCGGTGGCCCTGGCCACCGACCCGGCGCCGGTCCGCGTCGACGCCGACAACCTCGCCACCTACCTCGGGCGGCCGAAGTTCACCCCGGAGTCGGCGGAGCGGACGGCGGTGCCCGGCGTGGCGACCGGCCTGGCCGTCACCGGCGCCGGCGGCGACGTGCTCTTCATCGAGGCCACCAGCATGGAGGGCGAGCCGGGGCTGACCCTGACCGGCCAGCTCGGCGACGTGATGAAGGAGTCGGCGCACATCGCGCTGTCGTACCTGCGCTCCAACGGGCGCCGGCTCGGGCTGGACCCGAACGCCCTCGCCGGGCGGCGGATCCACCTGCACGTGCCGGCAGGCGCGGTGCCCAAGGACGGCCCCAGCGCCGGCATCACCATGGTCACCGCCCTCGCCTCGCTGGCCGCCGGCCGGCCGGTGCGGCCCGAGTTCGGGATGACCGGCGAGGTGACCCTCTCCGGCCGGGTGCTGCCCATCGGCGGGGTGAAGCAGAAGCTGCTCGCCGCCCACCGGGCCGGCCTGACCGAGGTGATCATTCCGGCCCGCAACGAGCCGGACCTCGACGACCTGCCGGCCGAGGTCCGTGAGGCGCTGACGGTCCACACCCTCGCCGACGTCGCCGACGTGCTCGCCCTGGCGCTGCGCCCCGCCGACGTCGACGCGGACGCCCTCGGCGGCCAGGCGTTGACCGCGGCCTGACCGGCGCGTCACCCAGCGGCCCCCGACGCCCTGTGGGCGCCGGGGGCCGCCGCGTGTGCGGGTCCCGCCGGTCAGGCGCGTCCCAGCCCGAGCCGTCGGGCGTACCGCCCCATCGTGCGGGACAGCCGGGCCGGTGCGGAGTCGGGCGCGGGGATCCCGATCGGGCGGACCCGACCGTTGTGCAGCGCGGTGAACCGCCACCCGGCCGGCGTCCGCACGGCGACCAGGGTCTGGCGGGACAGCCGGCGCCGGGGCAGCCGGGTGCGCCAGGGCATCAGCACCGAGCCGGTGCCGTGCACGACGGCCACGTCGGCGGTCACCGCCCGGATCGACTCCACCTCGCCGACCAGCGCCGATCCGGCGAGTACGCCCCGGAAGAGCCGGTCGTGCGCGTCCTGCATCGGTGCCCGCCCGGCCGCCCGGGTGCCGTCGTACGACACGTAGTCGGAGTCCTCTGTGAAGCAGGCGCCGTACGCGACCGCGTCGTTGTCGGTCCACGCCTCTAGCAGCCGGTCGAACAGCTCGCGGATCTCCCTGCGGTCGTTCTCGGTCATGGTCGCTCCCTGCTAAAGTTCGACTGTCGAAATCTAAACTAGCAGAAAGATTCGAATGTCGAAAAGTGAGCTGGTGTACCACGTGGCCCGCGAGATCCGGCTGCTGCAGCAGAGCTTCGACGCCTTCGACGAGGCGGCGGCCGGCCGGCTGGGGATCAACCGGACGGATCTGCGGGCGCTGGACGTCGTCCTCGGCCGCGGGCCGGTGACGGCCGGCGAGTTGACGGCGGCGCTGCGGCTCAGCCCGGCGGCCACCACCACCGTCATCGACCGGCTGGAACGGGTCGGCCTGGTGGCGCGTACCCGGGACGCCGCCAACCGGCGTCGGGTGCTGGTCGAGGCGACCGAGGCGGCCCGGGCGGCCGAGCGGAGGATCTACCGGCCGGTCGGCGAGGCCGGCCTGCGGGCGCTGACGCGGTACGACCACGGACAGCTCGAGACGATCGTCGACTTCCTCACCACCGCTCGCGCCGTGCAGCAGGAGCACGCCGAACGGGTGGCCACGGAGCCGGCCGACTGACCGCTGCGTGGACGCGACGAGGCCCCCGCCCGGAACAGCGGGGGCCTCGGTGCGTCAGTGCCGGTGGGGACGGTGCTCGTCGTCGTCAGCGCCGGTCGCGCCGGTCGCCGAAGTCGCGGTCGCGGCGCTCGCGCCGATCGGCCCCGTCGAAGCGGCGCTCGCCGCCGCCGTCACCGTCACGATCCCGGCGTACGGTCGCCTTGCGGCCCTTGATCGTGCTGCCGCGCAGCCCCGCGATCACCTCGTCGGCCACGGCGTAGGGCACCTCCACCAGCGAGAACCGGTCGGCGATCTCGATCGAGCCGATGTCCCGGCCGCTGACCCTCGTCTCGCCGGTGATCGCGCCGACCAGGTCCTGCGGGCGGACCCCGGCACGCCGGCCGAGGCCGATGAAGACCTGCGTGGTGCCGCCGGTGCGGGGCCGGCCGCCGCCGCGCCGCTCGCCCCGGCCGCCGCCCTCCGGCCGCCCCTCGCGCGGGCCCCGGACCGGGACCTGCGGGATCTCCTCCTCGTCCTCGGCGCCCGGCGAGGTCGCCTCGTGCGCCAGCTTCACCGCCGCGAGCGCCACCTCCACCAGGTCGAACTCGTCGGTCAACGACTCCACGATCGCCCGGTACGGGTCGAGGTCGTCCTCCAGCAGGCTCTCCCGCAGCGCGCCCTGGGTCAGCTCCAGCCGCCGGGTGCGCATGTCCGCCACCGTCGGGATCTTGTCGATGGTGATCCGCTGGCCGGTGACCCGCTCGATGGTCTTGAGCATCCGGTGCTCGCGCGGCTCGGCGAGGGTGATCGCCACGCCCTCCCGCCCGGCGCGGCCCACCCGGCCGATCCGGTGCACGTACGACTCGGGGGCCGACGGCACGTCGTAGTTGACGACGTGGGTGAGCTGCTCGACGTCGAGGCCGCGGGCGGCCACGTCGGTGGCCACCAGCAGGTCCGCGGTGCCCGTGCGCAGCCGGCCCATCACCCGGTCGCGCTGCTCCTGGCTCATCCCGCCGTGCAGCGCCTCGGCCCGGTAGCCCCGGCCGTTCATGGTCTCGGTGAGCCGGTCGACCTCCTCCCGGCTGCGGCAGAAGACGATCGCCGCGGTGGGGGACTCGACGTCCAGCACCCGGCCCAGCGCCGCCGGCTTGTGCGCCCGGGCGACGATGTACGCGCTCTGCCGCACCCGGGGCGCCTCGCCGGCCACCGGCTGCTCCCGGGCGATGAGGATGCGCACCGGGTCGGTCAGGTGCTGGCGGGCCAGCCCGTCGATCCGCGCCGGCATCGTCGCCGAGAACAACACCGTCTGCCGCTGCGCGGGCGTGTGCTCCAGGATCGCCTCGATGTCCTCGGCGAAGCCCATGTCGAGCATCTCGTCGGCCTCGTCGAGCACGACCGTGGCCAGCGAGCCCAGGTTGAGCGTGCCCCGGGCGATGTGGTCCAGCGCCCGGCCCGGGGTCGCCACCACCACGTCCACGCCCATGTCCAGGGCGCGCAGCTGCCGGCCGATCGGCTGGCCGCCGTAGATGGGCAGCACCCGGGTGCCCAGGTCCTTGCCGTAGCGGTGGAACGCCTCCGACACCTGCACCGCCAGCTCCCGGGTCGGGACCAGCACCAGCGCCACCGGGTCGCCGGGCCGCTCGTCGGGCATCCGCTGCAGCAGCGGCAGGGCGAACGCGGCGGTCTTGCCCGTACCGGTGGCCGCCTGCCCGAGCAGGTCCCGACCGGCCAGCAGGGGAGGGATCGCCTCCCGCTGGATCGGCGTGGGCTCCTCGTAGCCGAGGGCGGACAACGCGCCCAGCAGTTCGGCGCGCAGTCCGAGATCCGCGAAGGCGGTCACCTCGTCGGAGGCGTCCCGGGAGGGGTCGGTCGGTGGGTCGTGCCGTACGGGTGCGGAACTCATGCGGCAAGCTTTTCATCATCACCGGCCGGCGGTTCCGGCGACCGGCACAACAGCCCGCCCGGGGTGGGTCGCCGCCCCGTGCCGGCGACCCACCCCGCCCCGGATCAGCGGGTCAGCAGGGCCAGCACGACGGCGAGCGCGACGACCGTGTCGATGACCGCGCACCACTCGGCGTAGCCGCGCGGGACGACCCGGTTCGCGCGGTGGTGCACCACGTCCCAGGCCGCGTGTCCGAGCCAGCCGGCGGCCACCAGCCAGCCCGCCAGCCGGCCGTCGACCACGGTGGCGACCAACGCCACCGCCGCCCAGCCGGCCAGCCCGGCCAACTGGAGGACGAGCATCCGGCGCTCGCCCAACTGCCGCCGTGCCGCGCCGATGAGCAGGTAGGCCGCCGGCAGCGCCAGCAGGAACGGCGCCGGGGGCACCCACGGGTCGAGGAGCATGTCCAGCGTCATCAGCAGCGCGAGCCCCGTCGGCCAGCGGCGCGCCAGCGCCGCGACCAGCCGGTGCCGCGGGACCGGGCGGTCGGCGGCCGGGTGCCGGGCGTACTCGGCGCGTCGGCGCAGCACCGCGAGCGCCATCGCCGGGAGCATCAGCAGGTGGCTGCCGAGGAGCAGGGCGTCGGCGCCGACCAGCCCGGCCCGGAACGGTACGAACAGCACCAGGACCGGCAGGTACATCGCCGCGGTCATCTCCCCGACGGCGGCCCAGGAGTGCCTCCGGTACCGCATCCACACCGCCATGCCGACGCTCATGTCCGTCGCCATCAGCACGGCGCCGACGTCGGCCCGTCCGAGGTCGGGGGAGAAGCCGAGCGAGGTGCCCACGGCCGCGCGGAGCGGCCCGAGCAGCAGCATCCCGGCGATCATGGCCAGTGCCATCTCCAGCAGGTGCCGCAGCAGGGCGGCGCGCGGTCGCGCGTGACCGACGTGCGGTGCCGTCGGGTTGGCGTTCGTCGTCGTCTCCGTCATGCCATCGAGCCTGCGGGCGGGCGGGCGCGCCGGACACCCGCGCCGTGTCACCGGTCGACCGTGCGGAACGCACCGCCGATCCGTGCGTCCCGCGTACGGCGGTGGGCCGCCGCCGCGCCTACCATTCGGACCGTGGCGTTCGACCCGACGGTGTCCGGACCGGACCGGCGTCTGCGCCGGGCCCGGGCCGGCGCGACGGCGTCCCTCGCCACCGGGGTGGCCTCCGGCCTGTTCCTGCCCGCGGTCGGGCTGACCCGGGAGCCGTCGGGCCTGCGGGTGGCGCTCGGTGCGGTCGGGCTCGCCGCGGTCGCCGTGGTGCTGGCCGTGGCCCTGTACGCGACCGTGACACCGGACGTGGCGGACCGGGTCCGCCGCCGGTGCCGCGTGGCGTTCGCCGCCGTGGCGGTGCTGAGCGTCCCGCTGGTGGCGCCGGTCGCCGCCGGGGCGTGGCCCACCTGGGCCTGGCTGGGCGCGGCGGTCGTCGGCGCGGTGCCGCTGGTCGCCCGGTTGCGGATGGTGGTTCCCGTGGCGGCCGTCACCCTGCCGGTCGCCGCGGCGGTGGCGACGGCGACCGGGACGCCCGTGGGTCGGTCCCTGGTGATCAGCGGCGGCGTCGGCCTCGGCATCGCCGCGGTGAACGGATTCCAGGTGTGGTTCTGGGATCTGCTGGTGCAGGCCGGCCGAGGGCAGGTCGCCCAGGCGAGCCTCGCGGCCGCGCAGGAGCGGCTGCGCTTCGCCGGCGACGTGCACGACCTGCTCGGGCACCACCTCACCGTCATCGCGCTGAAGGCCGAACTCGCCGCCCGGCTCGCGGCGACCGACGCGGAGCGGGCCGGCCGGGAGGCGGCCGAGGCGCAGCGGCTGGCCGCCACCGCGCTGACCGAGCTGCGCCGCACGGTGCACGGCTACCGTCGCGTCGACCTCGCCGAGCAGGTCGCCGCGGTCGGGCAGGTGCTGCGCTCCTCCGGGGTGCGGTGCACCGTGGTGCCGCCCGCCGGCGAGCTGCCGGCGGAGGCGGCCGCCCAGCTCGCGGCGGTGCTGCGCGAGGCCGGCACCAACGTGCTGCGGCACAGCCGGGCCGGCTGGTGCCGGATCGAGATCGACCAGGAGGCGGACGTGGCGCGGATGACGGTGACCAACGACGGCGCGGGCGCGGCCGGCGCGCCCGACCGGCACAGCCACGGCCTGCGCGGGCTGGCCGAGCGGCTGGCCGCCGCCGGCGGGGAGCTGCGTACGCACCGGGAGGACGGCGTCTTCACCGTCGAGGCGACCGTCCCGACGGCGTCATGATCCGGGTCCTACTTGCCGACGACGAGGAGCTGATCCGGGCCGCCCTCGCCGCCCTGCTCGACCTCGAGGAGGACCTGACGGTGGTGGCGCAGGCGGCCGACGGCGGGGCCGCCGTGACCGCCGCCCTGGCGCACCGCCCCGACGTGGCCGTCGTCGACCTGGCGATGCCCGGCCCCGACGGGTTCCAGGTCGCCGCCGAACTGGCCCGGGTGCTGCCGTCCTGCGCGGTGGTGATCCTCACCGGCCAGGGTCGGCCGGCACACCTGGCCCGCGCGCTCACCGCCGGGGCCCGCGGGTTCCTGCCCAAGGGCGCGCCCGGCGGGGCGCTCGCCGACGTGATCCGGCGGGTGCACGCCGGCGGCCGGTACGTCGACCCGGCGCTGGCCGCCGACGCGTTGACCATCCCGCCGTGCCCGCTGACCCCGCGCGAGCTGGACACGCTGCGGCTGGCCGAGGACGGCGCCCCGGTTGCGGTGGTCGCCCGCCGGGCCCACCTGTCCAGCGGCACGGTCCGCAACTACCTCGCCGCGGCGGTGCAGAAGCTCGGTGCGACGAGCCGTGCGGAGGCGGCGCGGACGGCCCGGGACAACGGTTGGCTCTGACCGGACCGCCCGCGACCGGTCGGGTCGACGGCTGGTTCTGGCCGGACCGCCCGCGACCGGTCGGGTCGAGGCGGCGCGCGGCGGCGGCTGGCACCGGCCGGGCCGGCGGATAGCCTGGCGGCGTGCGTACGGTCGAACTGGTCTGCTCGCCCGGCCTGGAGGCGGCGGTGCGTGGGGCGTGGCAGCGGCTGGCCGAGGCGGGGCTGCCCAGCCTGACCCGCAACGCCCACCCGACGAACCGGCCGCACCTGACCCTGGCCTCGGTGGACGAGTTCCCGCCCGGCGCGCGGGAGCGGCTGACCGCCCTGGTCGACGCCGCGGTGCCGCTGCCGGTACGGCTGGACCGGATCGCGGTCCTTGACGGCAGCGCCCCGCTGGTGTGGCTGGTCCGCCCGTCGCGGGAACTGGCCGCGCTGCACGCCGCGGTCTGGGACGTGCTCGCCGGGGCGACGGGACAGAACCCGTGGCACGCCCTCGGGCACTGGGTGCCGCACCTGAGCCTGGCGCTGCGCTTCCGCGACGCCGACCGGCGGCTCGCCCGGGCGGTGGCGGGCGCCGACCGCCCCACCGGCGCCTTCGTGGCCGGGCGCACCTACGACGGGGAGAGCAGGACCGTGAGCCGGCTCGGCGGCACCGAGCGCTGACCCGCGACATCCACCCACCGGCCCGACCGCACAGGCCGGACCGCCCCTGCCGCGAGAAGCTCCGGCCGGCGGGCCCCCGCCGCCCCTCGACGGCAGGGGCCCGACCCGTTCAGCGGTGGAGGCGCACGTAGTCGAACTGCGCGGTGAGCGCCGGCTCGGCGCCGCCGTGGGCGACCAGCCCGATCCGCGGGGTGGTGTCGGCCGGGAAGGTCCACACCCCGCCCCACGTCCAGTTCCACCCGTCCCGGCTGGAGCCGGCCCGGAACTCGTGCTCGCCGGTGGCCGGGTCGACCCGGTGCGCCAGCCGCAGCCAGGTGGTGGTCGCCGGGGTGCCGACGATGTTGCCGCCGTACACCGGCCGGCCGGCGAAGGGCAGCTCGTAGCCGTACTCGACCTGGCGGGTGTTCCAGATGGCGACCTGCGCCAGCCGGGCGAAGCGGTCGTCGTCGACGTAGGCGACCAGGCCGGCCTGCTGGTAGTTGCGCACGGTCTCCTCGCCGAGGTCGAGCGTCACCTTCGTCTCCACGACGTAGTCGCCCGTCGGCGCGTCGCGCAGCAGCACGCCGGCGCTGTTGCCGGTGCCGGTCAGGTCGGCGCCCTGCACGGGCCAGCGGAGCGCCCCGCCGGACACGGTGGCCGCCGGGTCCGGCCGGACCCACCGCCACGCCGGGTCGAGTCCGTCGGTGAACTCGTCGGAGAACGCCGGCAGCAGGCCGCCGGCCCGGGGCTCGGGCGCGGCGTGCCGCACCGGCCGGTGCAGCAGGGCGACGCTGACGTTGTCGAACCCGGCGTCCCCGCCGGTGGCGGTCAGCGCGATCCGGCCGACGACCGGCCGGTCCAGCCGCAGCGACAGCCCCGCCACCTGGTCGCCGAGCCGGGCCGGGCTCAGCTCGGCCGTGAGCTGCCGGCCGCGTACCTCGACGGCGAGGTTCTGCCCGGCCGCCGCGTCGAAGCCGGCGGGCAGCGGCGCGCTCGCGGTGCGGGCGCCGTCCCGGGCGACCAGCCTGCCGGTGGCGGCGTCCACCCGCACCGCGACGCGGTCGCCGAGGGTGAGCCCGGCGGCCCCGGTGGCGGTGGGCCGCAGGTCGACCTCCGCGCGCCCGTCCCCGCCGACGGTCGTACGGCCGGTCAGCGTGCCGCTGCCGGTGAGCCGGCCGTCGGCGACCCGCCAGTCCCCGGCGGTGGCCCGCCAGCCGGCGAGGCCGGCGTCGAAGCGTTCGTCCACCCGGCCGGTGGTGACCGGCGCGGGCCGCGCGCCCTCCGACGGGCCGGCGCCGGCGTTCACGGTCGGCCAGCCGTCGATCCAGTCGAGGCGGTCGAGCAGCATCGGCCGCTCGTTGATGCCGAACGGCTCGTCCAGGTACGGGTCGGCCCGGTCGATGGCGTGGTAGACGATCCAGTCCTGGCCGGACAGGTCGGTCAGGAAGCCGTTGTGGCCGGTGCCGATCCAGCGGTTGCCGTTCTGGGCGAGCACGGGGGTGCCGCCGGCCCGGGAGGCGGTCAGCGGGATGCCGTCGCGGTCCACGAACGGGCCGCGCGGGCTGCGCGACCGGCCGACGTGGACGGAGTAGCCGGTGGCCGGGCCGGCGCAGCAGTTGGCGGTGGAGGCGAACAGGTAGTACCAGCCGTCGCGGCGCAGCACGTGGCTGCCTTCGAACTTGTTGTCGATGGCGACCGGCGTCGGCGTGCCGACGGCGCGCAGCCCGTCGGGGGTGAGTTCGGTGACGGAGATGCCGCCGTAGTAGCTGCCGTAGTAGAGGTAGTGCCGGCCGTCGACGTCGGTGAACTGGCTCGGGTCGATGGTCCACAGCCAGCCGCCGCCACCGCCGGGGCGGGGCGCGACCACGGGCTCGTCGGCGAAGGTCCACGGGCCGGTCGGGGTGGGCGCGGTGGCCGCGCCGACGGCGAAGTCGCCGCCGTCGGGGGAGACGGTGGTGTCGGTGACGGTCACGTACATGACCCAGCGGTCGCCGACCCGGCGCACGTCGGGGGCCCAGAAGCCGGCGCCGGGCGCCGCGTACGCCGGGCGCTGGTCGGCGCCGAAGGCGTCCCCGACGTACGTCCAGTCGACCAGGTCGGCGGAGCGGGCGGTGGGCACCCGGTGGAAGGTCCCCTCGCCCTCGCGCAACGGGTCGGTGGTGCCGTACGCGTACCAGAAACCGTCCCCACCACGGACGACCACCGGGTCGGCGAAGGTGTCGGCGAACCCGGCCGAGACCGGGTTGCGGTAACGGGGGTCGGGCGCGGCGGCGGCCGGCGCGGACGCCGTCGCGGCCAGGGCCAGACCGATGGCGGCGGCGAGCGCGCCGGCGCGGCGGAGATGTCCCATCAGACCTGCCTCGGGTGGGGAGAAGTCGACCTGGATCACTGGGTCCGTTTCTACAACGTTGGATACAACGTTGTAAAGACGCGGGCGACGCTTCGGTGGGCACCGGAACGTGCCCGTGCCAGCATGGGTCCGTGACCACCACCGCCACGGACGGCCCGACCCTGGCCCGGCTCGCCGCCCTGCTCGCCGACGACACCCGCGCCCGCATCTGCCTGGCCCTGCTCGACGGCCGGGCGTGGGCGGCCGGCGAGTTGGCCCGGCTCGCCGGGGTGGCGCCCTCCACCGTCAGCGACCACCTCACCCGCCTGGTCCGGGGTGGTCTGCTGGTCGAGCAGCGGCAGGGGCGGCACCGCTACGTCCGGCTCGCCGGCCCCTCGGTGGCCCAGCTGATCGAGGACCTGGCCGGCCACGCGCCGGCGCGGCCCCGGCCCGTCCGCTCGCTGCGCGCCGCCCGTGCCGACGCCGCCCTGGCGTACGCCCGCACCTGCTACGACCACCTGGCCGGCCGCCTCGGCGTGTTGCTGCGGGACACGATGCTCGACCGCGGGCTGCTCGACGGCGCCGACGGCCTGGCGCTGACCCCGGCCGGGCTGGGGTGGCTGGACGGGCTCGGGGTGCCGGTCGCGCCGCTGCGGGCCGGCCGCCGCCCCCTGATGCGCGACTGCCTCGACTGGACCGAACGCCGCCCGCACCTGGCCGGGGCGTTGGGCGCGGCGCTGTGCGACCGCTTCTTCGAGGTGGGCTGGCTCACCCGGGGCGGTGGCCGCGCCGTCCGGCTGACCCCGGCCGGCGGTCCCGCGCTGGCCACCGCGCTCGGCCTCGCCCCGGCCGACCTGGCGCCCGCCGCCGCACCGGAGACCGGCGGCGGCCGAGCCTGACCGGCTCGCGTCCGTCCGACCCGGGGTCCGTGCCGCACGGTGGGGCCGACGGTTCGGCGGAAACGAAGGAATCCGGCTGCGGCGCCGGTGCCGGACGGCCGCCGCCCCGGTGACGTACCAACCGCACGCGCTGTCGCGCGTCCCGACGAGTGCCGAGGTGGAAACCCGATGAACGAGCGCTGCGCCGCCTTCCACGCCCTGCACCACGCGGACCGGCCGCTGCTGCTGCCCAACGCCTGGGACCACGCCAGCGCCGCCGCGTTCGCCGCGCGCGGGTACCCGGCGGTCGGCACCACGAGCCTCGGGGTCGCCGCCGCCGCCGGGCTGCCGGACGCGGCGGCGGCCACCCGGGCGGAGAACCTCCGGCTGGCCCGGGCGCTGCGCGGCCTCCCGGTGCTGCTGAGCGTCGACGTGGAGGCGGGCTGCGCCGACGACCCGGCGGCCGTGGCCGACCTGGCGGCCGAGCTGGCCGCCCTCGGGGTGGTCGGGATCAACATCGAGGACGGCCGGGCCGACGGCACTCTCGCCCCGCCGGCGCTGACCGCGGCCAAGGTGGCCGCCGTCAAGGCCGCGGCGCCGGCCCTGTTCGTCAACGCCCGCACCGACACGTGGTGGCTGGGGACGCCCGACCCGCTGCCGGCGACCCTGGCCCGGGCCAGGGCGTACGCGGATGCCGGCGCCGACGGGATCTTCGTGCCCGCGGCGCCGGACGCCGACACCGTCGGCGCCCTCGTCGCGGAGATCGACCTGCCGCTGAACGTGCTGCACCGCCCGGGCGGGCCCACCCTCGACGAGCTGCGGGCGCTCGGTGTGGCCCGGGTGAGCACGGGCTCGCTGCTGTTCCGGGCCGCGCTCGGTGCCGCCCTGGACGCCCTGGACGCCGTCCGGTCCGGCGCCGCGCCGCACCGGGAACCGCCCTCGTACGCCGAGGTGCAGCGGTTGAGCGCCGCGTCCCGGCCCTAGGCGTTCGTGCCCGCCCACACCCCGGAACCGCCCCTTAGGAGGAGATAAGAGGATTGTTCGCACTTATCCCGTCGCGCCTGGTTACGTTGTGCGTAGGGCGATGCACACAGTGATGTCATGACGGGAGAGAGGACCCGACCATGCGAGTGCCCAGCCGAAGTCCGGGGCAGCAGCCCGGGCCCTCCGTCACACCCGCAGCCCGCGCCCGCCGGCGGGTTCCCGGCACGCCGCCCCGCCCTGCCCCGCCGGACCTCGACGCCTACCGGGCGGCCGTCGCCGACCTGGTGGTCGAGGTGGGCGCCCTGGCCGGGGCGTCCTGCACGGCGGCGCGGCAGGTGCTGATCGACGACCGGCTGCGCGAGCCCGCGATCGCCGCGGTGCTCGACGCCACCCCCCAGGGGCTCGTCGGCGCCCGCGAGACGCTGCTGCTGGAGATGGCCCGCTACCAGCCAAACCCGCGCAGCTCCGCCGCCGACCTCACCGCACTGGTCCGCATCTACCTGCTCTCCCGCGTCGACGTGATGTGGTGGCGGGACGCGCCGACCTTCCGCACCGACGCCCAGGTCGACGCCAGCCCCGATCTGGTCGACCTGGAGTGGCTGCGCCGCCGCGGCCTGCTCCGGTTCTGCTACACCGAGCAGCCGAGGACGCTGTTCGGACGCGGGCTGCGGGCGGCCCGCCGCCGACTGTGGCCCGACGCCACGCCGCGCACCGCCGGGCTGCGTTTCCGGCGGGCCCGCCGGGAGGTCGTGGCGCTGCTCAACGACATCGGCCGGGAGTTCGCCGCCAACACCCCGCCCGCCACCCCGCCGCTGTGGGTGACCAGCCTGGTCCGCAGCGCCGAGCACCAGCACCGGCTGCGCCGCCTCGGGTACGCCGCCATGGTCCCCAGCGGCCACTGCCTGGGCTGGGCGGTCGACGTCGAGCTGGCGTGGTTCGGCCGCTTCGGCGTCCGGGACACCCTCGCCGAGCTGCTGCTGGCCCGGCAGCGGGCCGGCGAGGTCAACGTGGTCGACGAGGGGCAGGCGTGGCACCTGTGTCTCGCGCCCGCCAGCGGCCGGCGGCTGCGCCGGGCGTACGAAGCCGAGATGGGGGTCTGAGCCGATGTGCGGCATCGCGTTGAGCCTCGGCCCCGAGGCCGATCCGGCGATCTTCCGGCGGATGCTCGCCACCCTGGCCCCCCGCGGCGAGGTCACCGAGGCCCGCTACGAGAACGGCCTGTTCGCCGGCACCCGACGGTTGAAGGTGGTGGACCGGGAGCGCGCCGTGCAGCCGTGGACCTCCGTCGACGAGCGGTGGCTGCTCTGCTACAACGGCGAGGTCTTCAACCACCACGAGCTGCGCGCGGAGCTGGTCCGGCTCGGGCACCGCTTCCGTAGCGCCAGCGACACGGAGGTCGTGCTCGCCGCGTTCCTGCAGTGGGGCGAGGGCATGGTCACCCGGCTGCGCGGCGAGTACGCCTTCGCCGTCGTGGAACGCGCCACGGGCCGCGCCTGGCTGGTCCGGGACCCGCTCGGCGTGAAGCCCCTGTACTGGGCCCGGACGCCCGGCTGCCTGCACGTCGCCAGCGAGGTGAAGGCGCTGGTCGGGCACGGCGTCCCGATCGGCGAGGTGCCGCCCGGGCACCACGGCTGGGCCGAGCCCGACGGGCAGGTCCGGCTGCGCGCGTACGTCGACCTGCTCGCCCTCGGTGACGGGCTGTCGGTGGTGGACGACCCGGACGAGGCCGCCCTGCTCGTCCGTGCCGCCCTCACCGACAGCATCCGGACACGGGTGGACACCGACCTCACCGTCGGGGTGGTGCTCTCCGGCGGGCTGGACAGCTCGCTGACCCTGCTGCACGTACGCGAGATGCACCCCGACTGCGTCGCGGTCACCGTCGGGGTGCCGGACAGCCCCGACGTGGCGTACGCGCGGCGGTTGGCGCGGGACCTGGGGGTGCCGCACGAGGTGGTCGAGCTGCGCCCGCGCGACATCCGGCTCGCCGACATCCGGGAGGCCATCCGGATCTCCGAGCTGACCGAGTACGGCGACATCATCAACGCGGTGGTCTCCGTGCCGCTCTTCCGCCGACTGCGCGAGCTGGGCGTGAAGGTGGTGCTGACCGGGGACGGCTCGGACGAGCTGTTCGGCGGCTACCCGATGTACCACGAGGTCGGCCCCGAGGCGTCCCGCCGGCTCTTCCTGCACAAGATCCGCAACCTCTGCCGTACGGAGTTGCAGCGCGTCGACCGGGCCAGCATGGGGCACGGGGTGGAGGCCCGCGTGCCGTTCCTCGACCTGAGCGTGGTGGAGCTGGCGATGCGGCTGCCGATCGGGCTGAAGATGCGCGAGGGGCAGGAGAAGTGGATCGTCCGGCGGGCCTTCGCCGACCTGCTGCCCGAATACGTGCGGCGCCGGCCGAAGAACCCGATGTCGTACTCGTCCGGCCTGCACGAGCGGGCCCGGCTGTACAAGCCGCTCTTCGCCCGACTGCACCGGTCGTTCGGCTACCACCTGCTGGAACCGGTCCGCCGCGACTTCGACAGCGTGCTCACCCGCTGCGGCAACGACCTCGACCGGGCGCTCGCCGCCGGCCGGGCCCGGCCCGACTACACCATGCTGGAGCACGCCCGGGACCTGGTCGGCGCGGCGAAGTGGAACGCCGCGCCGATGGTGCGCCGGCTGGTCGGCCCGCGCCGCACCCGGGGCGACGAGGCCCCGCTGCCAGGGTGAGCTGACGCGCCCGGGTTGACTCTGACACCGTGTCAGCGTCGACCGTAGGGGGCCATGTTCACCATCGGAGACTTCGCCCGACTGGGCCGGGTGTCGGTGCGGATGCTGCGCCACTACGACAGCATCGGTCTGCTCCGCCCGGCCTCGGTCGACCTGCACACCGGCTACCGCTACTACACGGCGTCACCGAGCTGCAACTGCCGGTCTTCCCGGCCTGAGCGTCCACCACGCCCGGGGCCGGGTCGGCGCCGGCCGGCGTGTCCCTCGGCGAGCGTGACAGATCGGGCCGGGGGTAGTACCGGTGACATGACGCAACTGGACGTGGTGGTGGTCGGGCAGGTGGCGCGGGACCTCGTGCTGCTGGTCGACGAGGTGCCGGAGGCCGGAGGCAGCGCCCCCGTGCGGCGCCGCCGCGAGCTGCTCGGCGGCAAGGGGGCCAACCAGGCCGTCGGGCTCGCCCAGCTCGGCGCGTCGGTCGGGCTGCTCGCCGTGGTCGGCGACGACGAGGTGGGGGAGCGGCTGCTGGCGCAGGCGCGGGCCGACGGGATCGACGTCGCGCGGGTGCTGCGCCGGCCGGGCATCCCCACCGGGCTCATCGTCGACGTGGTCGACGCCGAGGCCCACTGGCGCTACCTGGAGGACCTGCCGAGGGCCACCCTGCTCACCCCCGGGGACGTGGCCGGGGCGGCCGACGCGCTGCGCGCCGCGCGGGCCGTCCTGGTGCAGCTGCAACAGCCGGCGCGGGCCGCCCTGGTCGCGGCCCGGACCGCCCGGGAGGCCGGCCGGCTGGTCGTGCTCGACGGCGCCCCGACCGACCCGGCCGACGCCGACGAGTTGCTCGCCCTCGCCGACGTGCTGCGGGCCGACGCGCAGGAGGTCGAGCTGATCACCGGCGACGCGCCGCGGGACGCCGAGGGCGGGCTCGCCGGCGGGCGCAGGCTGCTGCGGCGCGGCCCGTCCCTGCTGGCGATCGAGGTGGCCGGGGAGGGCAACGCGTTCGTCTGGCCGGACGGCGAGCTGTTCCTGCCGCTGAGCCGGACACCCACGGTGGACAGCACCGGCGCCGGGGACGCGTTCGTCGCCGCGTTGACCGTCGGCCTGCTGCGCGGCGAGCCCCGCGACCGGGTCGCCCGCTGTGCCGTAGCGGCCGCCGGCGCCACCGTCGGCCACCCCGGCGGCCGGCCGGCGCTGACCGACGAGGCGATCCGGGAGCAGCTCGACCGGATCCCCGCCGGCTGACCGTCCGGCCCGCCGGTCCCGCGCCGGGGCGACCGATCGGCCGGTGGACAACCCTCGATTCCTGCCCTAGCGTCCAGAAGATATGCGGAGGACTCTCCTGGGCGCCGGTGTCGCCCTGCTGCTCGCCGTGACCGCCTGTTCCAGCGCGGAGCCCGGTCCGCCGGCGCCGCCGGGAGCACCGACGCCCGTCGGCACGCCCAGCGCCTCCCGCCAGGAGCCGGGCGAGGTCGAGAAGACCCTGGCCAGCCTGCGCAAGGTCAACGACCTTCCGATGTACGAGATGACCTACGTCGGGGCGTACGACGCGACGGTCGGCACCGACGCGCGCCCGGCGAAGGCGTTCGGCTGCTCCCTCTTCGCCGCCACCGGCGACCCGGCGCGGCCGTTGTTCGCCCGCAACTTCGACTGGGACGCCAACCCGGCACTGGTGCTGCGCACCGATCCTCCCGACGGGTACGCCTCGATCTCCGTGGTGGACATGGCCTACCTCGGGGTGGGTCCCGACCCGACCGGCGACCGGCGGCTGCTCAACGCGCCGCTGCTGCCGTTCGACGGGATGAACGAGCGGGGGCTGGCAATCGGGCTGGCCGCCGACGACGGCGCGCGGGCCGTCGCCGACCCGGGCAAGGCCACCGTCGGGTCGGTCCGCATCCAGCGTCTGGTGCTCGACCAGGCGGCCACGGTGGACGAGGCGGTGGCCGTGTTCGGGCGGTACAACCTCGACTTCACCGACGGGCCGCCGCTGCACTACCTGCTCGCCGACGCGACCGGGGCGTCGGCCGTGGTCGAGTTCGTCGACGGGAAGATGTCGGTCGAGAAGGGGCGGGGCGACTGGCGGGCGCTGACCAACGTGCCGGTCGTCGGGGTGGACGAGCAGCGTCGCCGGGCCGACCACCGCTACGGCGTGATCGCCGCGGCCCTCGACCGGACGGGCGGCACGGCGGACGCCCCGGCGGCGTTCGAGATCCTCAACGACGTACGCCAGTCGCACACCCGCTGGTCGGTGACGTACGGCCTGCGCAGCGGCGAGGTCCGGCTGACCACCGCGACCGGCGGCGGCGAGCGGCGTTACCAGCTCCCGGTGAGCTGAGCTTCCGCACGTCCCCGGCGAGGAACCGGCTGCACCCGGAACGCGGGCGGGCCCGGCCCCCGAGGTGGGGGCCGGGCCCGTCGGCGCGTTGTGCGACTACCAGCCGAGGTAGCTGGGCTGGGTCTGCACGTTCAGCTCGCGGTACCGGACGAGGTTCGCCGTCCAGGTCCGCCAGTCGGTCAGCTTCAGGACGTCGAAGCCCTTCTGCATGTCGTTGGAGTAGATGTAGCCGTTGTAGTAGTACGCGGACCAGGAACCGCCGCCGGTCAGCCGCTCGGTCGACAGCGGGCCCCGCTCCCAGAACGCGATCTCCTGGGGGTTGGCCGAGTCGGTGAAGTCGAAGACCGAGATGCCGCCCTGGTACCACGCCTGGACCATGATGTCGCGCCCGAGCACCGGGATCAGCGAGCCGTTGTGCGCCACGCAGTTCTCGGTGTCGGCGTTGGGCCGGGGGATCTTGTAGTAGCTGCGGAAGACCATCGTCCGGGCGTCGCCGCTACCGGTGATGTCGTAGATGGCGTCGGCGCCCCGGTTGGGACCGATGGCCTCGTTGCAGGTGGCCGCGCCGCCGCCGCCCAGCTCGTCGGTGAAGATCACCTTGGTGCCGGAGTTGTTGAACGTGGCCGAGTGCCAGAACGCGAAGTTGACCGTGTCGCGGACCTGGTTGATGACCCGCGGGGCCTCCCGGTTCGAGATGTCCATCAGGATGCCGTCACCCATGCAGGCGCCGGCGGCCAGGTTCTTCTCCGGGTACGCGGTGATGTCGTGGCAGCCGGTGGTCGCCGACCCGCCCGGGCGGCCCTCGTAGCCGCCGTCCGGGAAGACGTTCGGCGTGGCCACGACCGCCGCGTCGGTGGGATTCTTCAGCGGCACCTTGACGATGGAGATGGAGTCGTGCGGCGGCTGGCAGTCCGGGAACTCCGCGCGCGGGCTGTACGACGAGACGTACAGGTAGACCGTCTTGCGGTCCGTGCCCGGCACGAGGGTGTGGGTGTGCGAGCCGCAGGCCGTCTCCACCGCCTTGATGTAGCGCGGGTTGGCCTTGTCGCTGATGTCGAAGACCTTGATGCCCTCCCAGGACTCCTTGACCGTCGCCGACGATCCGGTGCTGTTGCAGGAGTCGTCGCTGCGGGGCGCGTCGGTGGAGAGGAAGAGCAGGTCGCCGTGGACGGAGATGTCGTTCTGCGACCCGGGGCAGTAGACCTGCGACACGACCGTCGGCGCGGTCGGCCGGGAGACGTCGTAGACGACGAACCCGTTGTAGTTGCCGGCGAAGGCGTAGCGGCCCTGGAAGGCGAGGTCGCTGTTCGTGGCGTTCAGCGGGGCCTGCTTCGGCAGGTTGGCGACCTGCCGAAGGTTGGGGCTGCTGACGATCTCGTCGACGCCGGGGATGGTGTAGGTGGTGTCCACCGTGCCGGAGGGCGCCGAGGGTGCCGCGACCCCGGCATTTCCCGATGGGGCGGTGGCGACGCTGGCGAGGAGGAGGCCGGCCGCGGCCAGGCTTACCGTGGTGAGCCGCCGGGCCCGCGGCGTGCGAAGTGTGATCATCGGCGAGGCCCTTCGCAAGGGGTTGGCGATTGTCGACACCTTACCGTCCGATGAGATGCGTCGATGTGATCTGGGTCACATGTTGGTGTCTCCGTCAATGGATACGATCGCCGTGACCTCTACCGGCGGAGTGGCCCATGATCAACCGACGCGCACGGATCCTGGCCGTCGTCACATCCGTGTTCGTGGTGTCGGTGGTGGCCGTCGTCCTGTCCCGGTCCGGCGACGACTCGACCGCGCCCCCCGCGCAGCCGGTTGCCGCCCCCGCGTCGGCGTCGGCGCCCGTCGATCCGGCCCGGCCCGCCGTGATCGTGCCGGGCCGACCGGGGGAGAGCGCCGCGGTCCGCCCCGCCGAGGAACTGCGCGACGCCGCCCCCACGTCCCGGCACAACTCCATGGACGTCTGGTTCGTCCGGATGATGATCCCGCACCACGCCCAGGCCCTGGAGATGGCCGCGCTGGCCCCGGGCCGCGTCGCCGACCCGGACCTGCGCGCCCTCGCCGAGCGGATCCGGGCCAGCCAGGGCCCGGAGATCGGCATGATGCGGGGCTGGCTGCAGACCCGTGGGCTCTCCCCGGACGCGCCGGGGCACGACCACGGGACCATGCGGGGCATGCAGTCGCCCGAGGCGATGCGCCAGCTCGCGGTCGCGCGGGGCGCCGAGTTCGACCGGCTCTTCGTCCGGATGATGACCGAGCACCACCAGGGCGCGGTCCAGATGGCCACCGACCTGCTCAAGGTCGGCGCCGACCTCACCCTGTCGGAGTTCGCCAACTCCGTCGCCACCGAGCAGGCCGTCGAGATCGACCGGATGCGCGACGTGCTGGCCCCCTGACCCGGCCCGGCGGGTGGTCCGGCCGGGCGCGCGGTGATCCGCGGGCGGCGTCGGCACGTACGCTGGGTGACCGTGAACCGCACGATCTTCGGCCGCCCGCTGCGCAGCGTCGCCTTCGACGTCTTCGTCGTCGGCCTGGTGGTGCTCTTCGGCCTCGCCGGCATGGTGAACCAGCCCGGCGGGTGGAAGGCCGCCCTCGTCGGCGCCGCGATGGCGGTGGCGCTGCTGTTCCGCCGGTCCCACCCGTCGGCGGTCGCCGCCGTCGTGGCGGTGCTCGCGCTGGTCCAGGTGTTCGCCGGCTGGGGCCCACTGGCCTTCGACATCGCGGTGCTGGTCGCCCTCTACAGCGTCGTGAAGTACGCCGACCGCCTCCGCGACGGCATCCTCGCCGGGATCACCGCCGCCGTCGGGGTGGTCCTCGCCGCCCTCCAGACCGAGAGCACCGTCGCCTGGTGGGCGACCGCGATCTATATCGGGCTGGTCACCGGGGCGGTCTGGCTGGTCGCGCTCAACGTGCGGACCCGCCGGCTCTACGTGCTCAGCCTCGAGGAGCGGGCCGCCACCCTGGAGCGGGAACGCGAGGCGGAGGCGCGTGCCGCCGTCGCCGGGGAGCGCACCCGCATCGCCCGCGAGCTGCACGACGTGGTGGCGCACAGCATGGCGGTCATGATCGTGCAGGCCGACGGGGCGCGGTTCATGCTCGACCGCGACCCGGAGACCGCCAGGAACGCGGTGAAGGTGGTCGCCGACACCGGCCGCCAGGCGCTGGAGGAGATGCGCCGGCTGGTCGGCGTACTGCGGGAGCCGAGCCCGCCCGACGCGGCGGCCGGCCCCGGCCCGACGGACGAGCCCGACGGCGCGGGGGTGGCCGCCGACCCGGAGCACCGCCGGCTGGCGCTGACCGAGCTGCCCGCTTTGCTCGACCGGTTCCGCGCCGCCGGCCTGCGGGTGCGCCACACGGTCACCGGGCAGCCCGTGCCGCTGCCGGCCGGCCTGGAGCTGACCCTCTACCGGGTCGTGCAGGAGGGGCTGACCAACGCGCTCAAGCACGCGGGGGTCGGCGCCGCCGTCGAGGTCACCCTCGACCATGCCCGCGACGCCGTGGTGGTCCGGGTGCTCGACGACGGGCGTGGCCGCCCGCCGGTCAGCCCGGCCCCGTCCGGCGGGCACGGCCTGGTCGGCATGCGCGAGCGGGTGAGCGTGTACGACGGCAGCCTCACCGCCGGCCCGCGACTGGCCGGGGGCTGGCAGGTCGAGGCGCGGCTGCCGCTACCGTCGACGCCCGGGACGACGGAGGTGATGGCGGCATGACGGTCCGCGTGGTGATCGTGGACGACCAGGCGCTGGTCCGCGCCGGCTTCCGGATGGTGCTGGACTCCCAGCCCGACCTGGAGGTCGTCGGCGAGGCGATCGACGGCGCCGACGCGCTGCGGGTGCTGGCCCGGGTCGAGGCCGACGTGGTGGTGATGGACGTCCGGATGCCGACCATGGACGGGGTGGAGGCGACGCGCCGGATCTGCGGGGACCGCCCCGCCGGGTCGCCCCGCGTGCTCGTGCTCACCACCTTCGACACCGAGGCGGACGCCTTCGCCGCGCTCCAGGCCGGCGCCAGCGGCTTCCTGCTCAAGAACGTCCCGCCGGAGGAGCTGCTCGCCGCCATCCGGGTGGTCGCCCAGGGCGACTCCGTGGTCGCCCCGTCCATCACCCGCCGGCTGCTCGACCGCTTCGCCGGCAGGCTCGGCCCGGGCCCCGCCGAGGACCCGCGCCTCGCCCAGCTCACCGAACGGGAACGGGAGATCCTCCTGCTGGTGGCGCAGGGGCTCTCCAACGCCGAGATCGCCGCCCGGGTGCACGTCGCCGAGGCGACCGTGAAGACGCACGTCGGGCGGATCCTGGCCAAGCTCCAGCTCCGCGACCGGGTGCAGGCGGTGGTGCTGGCGTACGAGAGCGGCCTGGTCACCCCGGGCGGCTGAGCCGGCGTACGACTCAGGTCGTACGGGTCCGCCCGGTCAGGGCCGCCTGCGGTCGCAGCGGGGTCGAGCGCCTGGGTGGACGCCCTCGGACCGCCGCGCCCATAGCGTCGGAGACGTCCCAGTCACGATCTCCACGGGGAGCTCCACGTGTCCGTCGCACCTCCCGCGCACGCCACCGCCGGCGTCGCGGTCTCCGCCCGCGGCCTGTCCAAGCGGTACGGCGCCGGCCAGGCCGCCGTCGTCGCCCTCGACGGCGTCGACGTCGACTTCGCCGCCGGTCGGTTCACCGCCATCATGGGCCCGTCCGGCTCCGGCAAGTCCACCCTGATGCACTGCCTCGCCGGCCTGGACCGTCCCACCGCGGGCAGCGTACGCATCGGCGACGCCGACCTCTCCCGGCTCGACGACAAGCGGCTCACCCTGCTGCGCCGCGACCGGGTCGGCTTCGTGTTCCAGAAGTTCAACCTGCTGCCGGCGCTGACCGCCGAGGAGAACATCGTGCTGCCGCTGGCGATCGCCGGCCGCCGGCCGGAGCGGGCCTGGCTGCGCCAGGTCGTCGCCGCGGTGGGGCTCGCCGACCGGCTCGGCCACCGGCCCGCCGAGCTCTCCGGCGGGCAGCAACAGCGGGTGGCGGTCGCCCGCGCGCTGATCACCAAGCCGTGGGTGATCTTCGCCGACGAGCCGACCGGCAACCTGGACTCGCGCTCCGGCGCGGAGGTGCTGCGCCTGCTCCGCGAGGCCGTCGACACCCTCGGCCAGACCGTGATCATGGTCACCCACGACCCGACGGCCGCCGCGCACGCCGACCGGGTGCTCTTCCTGGCTGACGGCCGGCCGGTGCGGGACCTCACCGCGCCGACCGCCGAGCGGGTGCTCGACACCCTCGCCGGCCTCGACTCGGCGCGCGTGCCGGCCGCCGGCCGCGAGGCGGTGGCCCGGTGATCCGGCTGACCCTGCGCCAGCTCCGCGCCGAGGCGCTGCGCCTGCTGCTCTCCTCGCTGGCCATCGTGCTCGGCGTCGCCTTCATCGCCGGCACGCTGATCTTCGTCGACGGAATGCGCGCGGGAGCGTACGACCAGGCCGGGACGTTCGACCGGCACACCGACCTCGCCGTGTACTCCGCCACCAAGGACCCGCTGCCGACCGCGCTGGTCGACCGGGTGCGCGCGCTCGACGGGGTCGCCGCCGCCGAGGGGGAACTGCTCGGCTCCGGCGGGGTCGTCGGCGCCGACGACCGCCCCGTGCTCGGCTACGCCGTCCTCGCGGCGATCCCCGTCGACCCGGCGCTGCGCTCGTACGACGTGGTGGCCGGGCGGCTGCCCGACCGCCCCGGCGAGGTGGTGCTGGACGCGCCCACCGTGGCCGAGGAGGGCTTCACCCTCGGCGGGCCGGTACGCGTCGGCGGCAGCAAGGGAGCGGCCCGCCCGTACACCCTGGTCGGCACGGTCGACGTGGCCGGCACCCCCCGCGACGTCGGCGGCCCGTTCATCGGCCTGGTCGGCGCGGACGCCATGGCCGTGACCGGGCAGCGGGGCTACGACCGGATCATGGTGGCCGCCGACCCGGGCGTGACCGACGCGGCGCTGGCCGACCGGGCCGCCGAGGCGGCCGGAGCCGGCGCGACCGTCAAGACGCGCCAGCGGATCCTCGACGACGCGGTCGAGGACGCGGTCCGCGACCTGGAGCAGTTCAACATGGTGCTGCTGACCTTCGCCGGGGTCGCGGTGGTGGTCGCCGGCTTCGTCATCGCCAACACCTTCGCCATCGTGCTCGCCCAGCGGACCCGGCGCACGGCGCTGCTGCGGCTCGTCGGCGCGACCCGGGGGCAGCTGTTCCGGGCGGCGCTGCTCGAGTCCGCCGTGATCGGCGCCGCCGCCTCCGCGGTCGGCGTGCTGTTGGGCGTCGCCCTGGCCGGCGGCATGAACCAGCTCATGACGCGGCTGGACGTGCCGGTCACCGGCGGGCTCACCCTCACCGCCCCGACCGTGCTGCTCAGCCTGCTGCTGGGCACCGCGATCACGGTCGGCGCCGCCCTGCTGCCCGCGTGGCGGGGCACCCGGGTGCCGCCGGTCGCCGCGCTCACCGACGCGGCGGTCCAGCCCGCCCGCGGTGCCGGCCGGCTCCGGCTCGCCAGCGGTGCGCTGGTCTTCGTCGCCGGTATCGCCGCGCTGGTGGTGGCCGCGTCCGCCGTCCAGGTGGTGCTGGTGGCGCTCGGCGGGGTGCTGACCTTCTTCGGCATCGTGCTGTTCGGGCCGGTGCTCGTCCCGGCGCTGGTGCGGGTGCTGGGCTGGCCCGCCCGGAAGCTGTTCGGCGCCACCGCCGGCCTGGCCGTGGCCAACGCGGTGCGCAACCCGCGCCGCATCGCGGCGACCGCGACCGCCCTGGTCATCGGCATCGGACTGGTGTCGGCCTTCGTGGTGGGCGCGCGCAGCACCAAGGACGGCATCGAGCGCAGCGTGGACGCCGAGATCGGGGTCGACTGGCTGGTCACCGGGATCGGCGGCGACCTGCCCGCGCCGCTCGTCGGCGAGCTGCGCGCCCGGCCCGAGCTGGCGGTGGTGCACGAGCAGCGCAGCGCCGTCACCGCCGACGTCGAGGTCCGGGCCGCCCACCCCGCCCTGGTCGGCCGGACGCTGACCGGCGTCGTGGCGGGCGACGTCGACCGGCTCGCGCCCGGGTCGGTGCTGGTGCACCGGGAGTTGGCGGAGGCGCGGGGCTGGACGACCGACTCCACCGTCACCGTGCGGGGCCGGTCGTTCCGGGTGGCCGCGGTCGTCACCGACGACGGGCCGGTCCTGGCCGGCAGCTCCGTCCCGGCCGGTCACGTGATCGACGTGGTGGACGCCGACTTCACCGCGCTCTTCCCCGCCGAGCGGGGTTACCTCGCCGAGATCGACCCCGCCGACGGCGTCAGCGCCGACCAGGCCCGGGCCGCCATCGAGGCGGTGGTCGCCCGCTACCCGACGGCCAACCTGATGGACCAGGGGGCGTACAAGAAGATGCTCACCAGCACGGTCGACATGCTGCTCGCGTTCGTCACCGCGCTGCTCGGCCTGGCGGTGGTGATCGCGCTGGTCGGGGTGGCGAACACGCTGAGCCTGTCGGTCGTGGAGCGGACCCGGGAGAACGCCGTGCTGCGGGCGGTGGGCCTGACCCGGGGTCGGATGCGGGCCGTGCTGGCCGTCGAGGCGGTGCTGATGGCGCTGGTCGGCGCGTTGCTCGGGGTCGGACTCGGCACCGGCGTCAGCGCGGCCGCGATGGCCCTGCTGGCCCGGATCAGCGGGGACTTCGCCGTGGTGCTGCCGCTGGGGCAGCTCGGGCTGATCCTCGGGGTCGCCGTGGTGGCCGCCCTGGCGGCCTCGGTGCTGCCGGCCCGGCGGGCGCTGGCCCGGCCGGTGGTCGAGGCGCTCGGCGACCAGTGACATCCGCCGGCCGGTCCCGTCGCCCACTCCGGTGGCGGGACCGGCCAGCGGTGCCGGGTCTAGAGGTGCTCCACCACCGGCCCGGAGCACCGGTTGCGGGAGTCGAAGACGTACCGGGCGTGCCGGACGACCAGGTCGTAGTCGAACACGTCGTGGTCGGTGACCACCACCACCGCGTCCGCCGCCCGGATCTCCCGCTCGGTCAGCTCCACCACGAGGACCCCGCCGGGGATGTGGTGCGGCTCGGCGTACGGCTCCACCGCCCGCACGTCCGCGCCGAGCGCCTGCAGACGGCGGGCCACGTCGACCGCGGGGGAGTCGCGCATGTCGCCGGTGTTCTTCTTGTACGCCAGCCCGAGCAGCAGCAGCCGGGCCCCGCTGATCGTGCGGCCGGTCCGGTTCAGCCCGCCCATGATCCGCTGCGCCACGTGCTCGGGCATCTCGTGGTTGACGTCGTTGGCCAGCTCGATGAACCGGAACTGCCGCCCGAGGCGCCGCTTGACCTGCCAGGACAGGTAGCACGGGTCGATCGGCAGGCAGTGCCCGCCGACGCCGGGGCCGGGCCGGAACGGCATGAACCCGAACGGCTTCGTCTCGGCCGCCTCGATCGCCTGCCAGACATCGATGTCCAGGTGGTGGGAGAGCATGGTCAGCTCGTTGATCAGGGCGATGTTGACCTGGCGGAAGGTGTTCTCGATCAGCTTGGTCAGCTCGGCCACCTGGGTGGAGCCCACCGGCACGGTCCGCTCCACGATCCGCCGGTAGAACCCGTCCACCCGGGCGAGGGAGTCCGCGTCCACCCCGGAGACGACCTTCGGGGTGTTCTCCAGCCGCCACGTCTGGTTGCCCGGGTCGATCCGCTCGGGGCTGTAGCCGAGGTGGAAGTCGCCCGGGCTGCGCAGCCCGCTGGCCGACTCCAGCAGCGGGCGCAGCAGTTCCTCCGTGGTGCCGGGGTAGGTGGTCGACTCGAGCACCACCGCGCAGCCCGGCCGGACGTACGGGCCGATGCCGATGCCGGCCTGCTCGACGAAGCTGAGGTCGGGCGTGCCGTCGCGCAGCGGCGTGGGCACCGTGATCACGCAGATGTCGAAGCCCTCGGCGTCGGCGTACTCGGTGCTCGGGTGGTACCGGCCGCTGGCCAGCGCCCGGCCCAGCCGGTCGGCGGGGATGTCCTCGACGAACGACTCGCCCGACGCGAGCCGCTTGACCCGGTCGGAGTCGACGTCCAGGCCGATCACGTCCAGGCCCGCCTCGACGGCCCGCATGGCCAGTGGCAGGCCGACGTACCCCTGGCCGATGACGACCAACTTCTCAACGCTCACCCGGACTCCCGAGGCAGACGGAAACAACCTGCTTGGGAGCCTAGAGCGACCTCTGTGCCCGTAAGTCCGTTTTGGGATTACCGGTGCCGCCGGGACCCGCGGAGTGTCGGCAGTGCGTCACCGTGAGCATCGCCCGCCGGGAATGCGGCGGCACGGGTGCCGAGATCAGGCCGAACGGTGCGTCACCGCGCCGCCGCCCCGCCACCCGGCGGGTTTGTGTCGTCAGACGGCGTGCCGCTCGGCGCCGGGGACGTGGGCCCCGTCGGCGCGCCCGGCGAAGAGCCATCGCTGGGCGTCGGATCCGTGCTGCCCGTCGGCTCCGGGGACTCCGGGCCGGCCGTCTGGCTCGGCTGGGGCGACTCCGGCGGCACGGTGGCCGACGGCGACGGGCTGGAGGTGGACCCGGCAGGACGGAACGGCCGACCCCGGTCCGGGTTCTGCTCCTGCTCGGTCGGCGCCTCCGCGCTCGGCACGGCGGCCGGCGCCGTCGTCTTCGGCACGTTTACCGCGGGCGCGTCGGTGTCCCTCGTCGCGCCGAGCGCCGCGCCGAGGCCCGCCAACGCCACCAGCACCGCCGCGGCCGCGCCCACCAGGGGGCCGCGGCGCTTCTTCCGCCCGGCCGCGGCCGGCACGACCGGGACGTCGGTGCGGGTGCCCGGGTCGGCGCCGCGCAGCGCGGCGACGCCGGGGGCGGGCACCATGGCGGTCGCCGCCGACGGGTCGGAGACCGCGGCGCGGGCGGCCTGGGCCATCGCGGCCCCGCTGCTGAACCGGTCGCCCGGATCCTTCGCCAGGGCGCGGGAGACCAGCGCGCGAACGGCCTCCGGGATGTCGTGCGGCAACTCCGGCGGCTCGTCGTCGAGGTGCCGGACGGCGACCTGGAGCGGGTTGTCGCCGGTGAACGGCGGGCTGCCGCTCAGGCAGCAGTAGGCGACGGCGCCGAGGGCGTAGATGTCGGTGGCCCCCGAGACCGGCCGGCCGGCGGCCTGCTCGGGCGCCATGTAGAGCGCGGTGCCGGGCACCGCGTTGGTGCTGGTGATGCTCGTGACGTTCGTCGACCGGGCCACGCCGAAGTCGACCAGCACCACGCTGCCGTTCTCCTGCACCAGCAGGTTGCTCGGCTTGACGTCGCGGTGCACGATCCCGCCGAGGTGCGCGGCGTGCAGCGCCTGCGCGACCTGGGCCACGATCGCCATCGTCTCGCCGACGTCGAGCCGACCGGCGGCCTCGATCCGCTTGGACAGCGGCTGGCCGGTCACGAACTCCATGACCAGGTAGTCGGCCCGGCCGCCGTCGGGCAGGTCGTCCTCGCCGCAGTCGAAGACCTGGACGATGCCGGGGTGCCGCAGAGCGGCCATGATTCGTGCCTCGGCGCGGAAGCGGGCGATGAAGTCGGGGTCGGAGACCAGGGCGGGCAGCAGGACCTTGACCGCGACCTGACGGCCGAGGACGAGGTCCTTGGCCCGCCAGACGTCGCCCATGCCGCCCGTGGCGACACGCTCGTCCAGGCGGTACCGACCGCTGAGTACGACCTCCGATGACAACACAGCACCACCGTACCCAGAGCGGCGGAGAACGGCGCGCGGTGAGCGGGCCGGCCGGCCGGCGCGACCCGCCCCACGGCGGGCTGTGCGCCGACGGTCGCCTCCGATATGGTGTGACCGCCCGGGGACGCCCCGTGACGAGATCCGCCCGCCGCCACCGTACGCTGGACGAACGCCCCTTGGCGTGGGCGTGCTTGGGCGCAGCGTCCCGGGCGTGCCCCGCGTTACGGCGACCCGCCATCCGATCAGGTAGATAAATCTCACTCTTTTGCCGACCGGGGCCGACTTGTCCGATCGGCCCGGTGCTCCTACCGTTAGCCCGACTCGGGCCCGCCCCACGGCACGGCCGGCGCCGCGCCGCCGGCCGTGCCGCCGTGGCGAGAGTCCAGAACTACCGTCCGGGCCGCCGCGGTCCCGGGCGTGACCAGGTCAGCGGGGGGCTGAGGGTGCGGGAACAGGTCCGGGTGCCGGACCGTGCTGGCGTCGCGCACGCCCGGGTAGGCGTGCGCCACCCCGGCATGTCCGGGAAGCGGAGGCGGCGGTCCCGTGTCCGCTGAGCTGAACGACGCGGTCGCGGCGGCGCAGGCCGGCGACGAGGACGGCTTCCGCTTCCTCTACCGCAGCCTCCAGCCTGGTCTGCTGCGGTACCTGACCGCCCTGGTCGGCGTCGACGCCGAGGATGTCGCCTCGGAGACGTGGCTGCAGATCTCCCGCGACCTGCCCAGCTTCACCGGCGGCGAGTTCCGGGCGTGGACGGTGACCATCGCCCGTAACCGGGCCATGGACCACCTGCGGCGGCAACGCCGCCGTCCGTCGCTGCCGGTGCCGGTGCAGGCGCTCAGCGAACTGGCCGGCGACGCCGACACCGCCGAACGGGCCGGCGAGACCATCGGCACCGAGGCGGCGCTGGCGTTGATCGCCACCCTGCCGCCCCGCGAGGCCGAGGCGGTCCTGCTCCGCGCCGTCATCGGGCTGGACGCCGAGACCGCCGGACGGGTGCTCGGCCGCCGGCCCGGTGCCGTGCGCACCGCCGCCCACCGGGGTCTGCGCCGCCTCGCCGCCCTGATGGCACGCTACGACCTGTCCCAGCCGCCGGCCGACCCCGAGGGAGCCACCCCGCCGCGTCCGCGCGCCGGTCGGCGGCAGGCGCCGCACGCCGAGCCAGCGGACGGTTGACGTGAGGGGAATCAGATGACCTTCCGCCGGAGCGAGCGGCCCGCCGACCGGGCCGAGTCCGACCGGCTGCTCGACGCGGCCCGCGCCGGCTCGCCCGACGCCGCCGACCCGGAGTCGCTCGCCCGGCTGCTCTCGGCCGCGGCGGCCCCCGCCCGCCCCGGCGAACTGGCCGGCGAGGAGGGCGCGCTGGCGGCCTTCCGGGCCGCCCGCGCCGCCGCGCCCGCCACCACCGCCGCGACGCGGCCACCGCGCGGACGCCGGTTCACCGCCGGCGCCGTGGCCTGGGCCGCCGGAATCGCGGTCGCCGCGACGGCGGGCGCCGCCTTCGCGGCCGTCACCCTGGACCGCCCCGACGACCCGGCCCCGCCGCCGCGCCCGCCCACGCCGGCACCGGCCACCACGGGTACGGAGCAGGGTGGGTCGACCGGCGCCACCGGCAGTGGCGGCACCCCCTCCGACGCGCCCACCGGCGGCTCGCGCGGCCCGTCCGCCGCCCCCACGTCCGGTGCGGCCACCCCCGGCGCCCCGGGCGGTGGCGGGCCACGACCGCCGGAGCAGCGCACCGAGCAGATGCGGGGGCTCTGCCAGGCGTACCTGGCCAGGCCGCCGGCCCAGCGGGAGAACACGCTGGACAGCCCCACGTACGCCGGCGTGGTGACCGCGGCGGGCGGCCGGGAGAACGTCGACGCCTTCTGCCGGGAGTTGGCGCCCGAGGCGGAGCCGAGGAACTCGAGGAGGGCCGAGCTCACGACGGCGCCGTCCCCGGAGGCGACCGGCTGATCGCCCTGCTCGTTCCGGCCGGCCACACGAAATCCGTCTGTTAGAACAGAAGTGGTGGGCCGCCGACGCCCTGCCGATGACGGTGGGTGGCGCTACGGTGGCACGGTCCGGAAGTCGGCGCGGGGAAGGGAGCCCGTCCTGTGGTGACGTCGCCGGAACTCGACCGGAGCATCGTCCTGCGGGAGCGCGCCGCAGCCGCGGGTCACCTCGCCCGGATCTGCTTCAAGACCGGCCCGCCGACCCACACCGGCGTCGAACTCGAATGGACCGTGCACGACGCCGCCGACCCCGCCCGCCCCGTCGACGGCGAGCGGCTCCGGGCGGCGCTGGGGCGGCACAGCCCCCCGACCCTCGACCGCGCGAGCCCCGCCGCACCGCTTCGTCACGGTGGCACCGTGACCGTCGAGCCCGGCGGGCAGTTGGAGATCTCCACCGCGCCCCGCACCTCGCTCGCCACCCTCGTCCAGGCCACCGACGGCGACATCGCCCAGCTGAGCGGCCTGCTCGCCGCCGCCGGGCTGGTCCTCGGGCAGAGCGGCATCGACCCCCACCGGCCACCCCGGGCGGTGGTCGAGACCCCCCGTTACCGCGCCATGCGGCACGTCTTCGACCGGCGTGGCGCCGCCGGCCGGACGATGATGTACAGCACGGCCGGCCTGCAGGTCTGCCTGGACGCCGGAGAGCCGGAGCACCTGCCGGCCCGCTGGGCGACGGTGCACGCGCTCGGGCCACCCCTGCTGGCCGCCTTCGCCACGGCCACCCGGCACGCCGGCCGGGCCACCGGCTGGGCGTCCGCGCGCATGGCGGCCTGGTTCGCCATCGACCCGGCCCGCACCCGGCCCGTGTGGACGCCGGAGCGGGCCGACGTCGACCCGGTCGCCGCCTGGACCGACTACGTCCTCGCCGCGCCGCTGCTCTGCCTACGCGGCGGCGGTCCCGACTGGACGCCGCCGCCGGCCGTCAGCTTCGCCGACTGGGTCGACGGGGCGCTGCCCCGACCGCCGACCACCGACGACCTCGACTACCACGTGAGCACGCTGTTCCCGCCGGTGCGCCCCCGCGGCTACCTGGAGCTGCGCTACCTCGACGCACAGCCCGGCCGGGGCTGGGCGGTCGCGCTCGCGGTGGTGGCCGCCCTGCTCGCCGAGCCCGGCACCGTGCACGCGGCCCGCGCCGTCGCCGGCCCGGTGGCGCACCGCTGGCGTGCCGCCGCCCGGCACGGCCTGCGCGACCCGGCGCTGGCCGCCGCCGCCGTGGAGCTGTTCGACCTGGCCCTGACCGCCCTGCCCCGGCTCGGCCTGCCGGCGGCCCTGCACGACGACATCGACCGAGGCGTACGGCGGCGACGGGCCGCCGCGGGGAGGAGGCACGCGTGACCGGAGCGACCATGCAGCGGCCGGGCGCGGAGCAGTTGCGCAGCCGGATCGCGGCGGAGCTGGAACGCACCCGCGCCCGCACGGCGCTGCTGACCGAGGCGGTCGACGAGGCCGACCTGGTGCGGCAGCACTCGCCGCTGATGTCCCCGCTGGTGTGGGACCTCGCGCACGTCGGCAACCAGGAGGAACTCTGGCTGGTCCGGGACGTGGGTGGCCGCGAGCCGGTCCGGCGGGACATCGACGACCTGTACGACGCGTTCAAGCAGCCCCGCCGGGACCGCCCGTCGCTGCCCCTGCTGCCGCCCGAGGAGGCCCGCGCCTACCTGCTCACCGTCCGGGACAAGGTGCTCGACCTGCTGGACAGGGTCGCGTTCACCGACCGTCCGTTGGTCGCCGACGGCTTCGCCTTCGGCATGATCGTGCAGCACGAGCAGCAGCACGACGAGACGATGCTCGCCACCCACCAGCTCCGCACCGGCCCTGCGGTGCTGCACGCCCCGCCGCCGCCGCAGCCGCGCACCCGGGTCGGCGGCGAGGTGCTGGTGCCGGCCGGTGAGTTCACCATGGGCACCGACACCGACCCGTGGGCGCTGGACAACGAGCGCCCCGCCCACCGGGTCCACCTGCCGGCGTACGTCATCGACGCCACGCCGGTGACCAACGGCCGCTACCGCGAGTTCATCGCCGACGGCGGCTACGACGACCCGCGCTGGTGGAGCCCGGCCGGTTGGCGGCACCGCCGGGAGGCGGGGCTCTCCGCGCCGATGCACTGGCGGCGCGACGGCGACGGCTGGGCCTACCGGCGCTTCGGGCGGTGGGCCCCGGTCCGCGACGACGAGCCGGTGGTGCACGTCTGCTACCACGAGGCGCAGGCGTACGCGGCCTGGGCCGGCAAGCGGTTGCCGACCGAGGCGGAGTGGGAGAAGGCGGCCCGCTGGGATCCGGCCACCGGCCGTTCCCGCCGCTACCCGTGGGGCGACGACGACCCCACCGCCGCGCACGCCAACCTGGGGCAGCGGCACCTGTGGCCGGCCCCGGTGGGCGCCTACCCGGCGGGCGCCTCGCCGCTGGGCGTGCACCAGCTCATCGGCGACGTGTGGGAGTGGACCTCCACCACCTTCCGGGGGCATCCGGGCTTCACCGCGTTCCCCTATCGCGAATACTCGGAGGTCTTCTTCGGCGACGACTACCAGGTGCTGCGGGGCGGGTCGTTCGGCACCGACCGGGCCGCCTGCCGGGGCACCTTCCGCAACTGGGACTACCCGATCCGGCGGCAGATCTTCAGCGGCTTCCGCTGCGCCCGCGACGCCCGGCCCGAGGAGTCGCAGCCGTGAGGACGGCCGCCTGATGTGCCGCCACCTGGCCTACCTGGGGCCGCCGGTCACCCTGCGGGAGCTGCTGTTCGACCCGCCGTACGCCCTGGTGCGGCAGTCCTGGGCGCCGCGCGACATGCGCGGCGGCGGGACGATCAACGCCGACGGCTTCGGCGTCGGCTGGTATCCGGGCTCCGGCGAGCCGGTGCGCTACCGGCGGGCCCAGCCGATCTGGAGCGACCCCACGATCGCGCAGCTCGCGGCGGTCACCTCCGCCGGCGCCGTGCTGGCCGCCGTCCGCTCCGCCACGGTCGGCATGGCGGTGCTCGACGGGGCCGCCGCCCCGTTCGCCGAGGGGCCCTGGCTGTTCAGCCACAACGGCGTGGTGCGGGGCTGGCCCGACACGATGGTCCCGCTCGCCGGCACCCTGCCCGTACGCGACCTGCTCACCCTGGACGCGGCCACCGACTCGGCGCTGCTCTGGGCGCTGGTCCGGCACCGGCTGCGGGCCGGGGTGAAGCCCGCCCGCGCGATCGCCGAGACCGTGACGGCGGTGGCCGCGGCGGCCCCCGGGTCCCGGCTCAACCTGCTGCTCACCGACGGCCACACCGTGGTGGCCAGCGTGGCCGGGCACGCGCTGTCGATCCGCGCGACCCCGGCCTCGGTGCTGCTGGCGTCCGAACCGCACGACGACGACCCCGGCTGGCAGGCGGTGCCGGACGGGCAACTGGTGGAGGCGACCGCGACGGGGGTGCGTCTGCGTGCCCTCGCCGAGGTCTGACCGCCGGCCGACAGGGACGTTCCGACGACGAAGGGGAAGACATGGGCGCCGAGCCGCTGGAGATCCACCTCGAGGAGCAGGACCTCGGCCGCAGCCTGCGGGAGGACGTCCGCGCCGGCCTGACGGCCGAGCCCAAGTGGCTGCCGCCCAAGTGGTTCTACGACGCCCGTGGCAGCGAGCTGTTCGAGGAGATCACGCGGCTGCCGGAGTACTACCCGACCCGGGCCGAACGCGCCGTGCTGGCCGAACGGGCGGGCGAGATTGCCGAACTGACCGGCGCGAAGACGCTGATCGAGCTCGGTTCGGGCTCGTCGGAGAAGACCCGGCTGCTGCTGGACGCGTTCACCCGGCGGGGCGGCCTCGGCACGTTCGTGCCGCTGGACGTGTCGGTCAGCGCCCTGCGCCAGTCCACCGTCGAGATCGCGGCCGACTACCCGGGGCTGCGGGTGCGCGGCATCGTGGGGGACTTCACCCGTCACCTGGACCGGCTGCCGACCGGCGGGCGGCGGCTGGTGCTCTTCCTCGGCGGCACCATCGGCAACCTCCTGCCGGCCGAGCGGGCGCGGTTCCTGGGCGCGATGCGGGGCGCCCTGGAGGCGGGGGACTGGCTGCTGATCGGCACCGATCTGGTCAAGGACCCGGCGGTCGTCGTGCCGGCGTACGACGACGCGGCCGGGGTCACCGCCGAGTTCAACCGCAACGTGCTGCGGGTGGTCAACCGGGAGTTGGGCGCCGACTTCGACCCGGAGGCGTTCGCCCACGTGGCGCTCTGGGACCCGGCGCGGGAGTGGATCGAGATGCGGCTGCGCGCGCTCCGGCCGATGCGGGTCCGGGTGCTCGACCTGGCGGTCACCTTCGCCGAGGGCGAGGAGTTGCGCACGGAGGTGTCCGCGAAGTTCCGGCCCGAGGGCATCGCCGCGGAGCTGGCGGCGGCCCGCTTCGCCGTCCACGACTTCTGGACCGACCCGGACGGCCTGTTCGGCGTCACCCTGGCCCGCGCGGAGTGACCGGGACCGGCCGGCCGGCGGCGCGTGACGATCTTCACCCGTGGTGCCCGGCCCGGCCGGTGGTCGGCTAGGCTGGGCGGCGCGAAGGGGAGTAGCCCCCAATGTCGTGGTCGACACACTGGTGCGTTCCGCATCCGGCCACGCGGCCTCGTCATCCGAGGCGGGCGAGACCTTCGACTCAGGCTGTCGCAGCCGGGTCGAGGGCGCCCCGTACCTCCTCCCGGCGTGATCCGGAAGGATGTCATGGAAGGTTTCCTCGTCGCGCTGGCGGTCAGCTTCGGCGTCATCTTCGTCGCCGAGCTGGGCGACAAGTCCCAGCTGATGGCCCTGACCTTCGCCACCCGCTTCAAAACCGTGCCGGTCCTGATCGGCATCACCGTCGCCACGGCCGTCGTGCACCTGGCCTCAGTGGCGATCGGCTACGGCCTTGGCGCCGCGCTCCCGACGGAGTGGATCTCGCTGGTGGCGGGCCTGGCGTTCCTCGGCTTCGGCGCATGGACCCTGCGCGGGGACACGCTCACCGAGGAGGAGAAGCGCAAGGCCGAGAAGTCCAGCAAGTCCGCCATCGTGGCGGTGTCGGTCGCGTTCTTCCTGGCGGAGCTGGGCGACAAGACCATGCTCGCCACCATCACCCTCGCCACCCAGTACGGCTGGTTCGGCACCTGGCTCGGCTCGACGGTCGGCATGGTGGCGGCGGACGCGCTGGCCATCCTGGTCGGGCGGATGCTCGGCAAGCGGCTGCCGGAGAAGACCATCAAGTACGGCGCCGCCGCGCTCTTCGCCATCTGCGGCCTCTGGCTGATCCTGGAGGCGGTCGCGCAGCTCACCTGACGCCGACTACCGCCCGGCGGGCCGGGTATGGCCAGCGGGTGGGCGTCGAGGAGGTGCTGCGCCACGGCTACGAGTCGCTGGTCGCCGCGGTGGAGGTCGCCGGCGCGGTGGTCATCTTCGTCGGCGCGGCCTGGGCGGCGCTGCGGTTCGTGGTCGAAGGGCTGCGGCACCGCAGCGCCGCCGTGTTCACCCCGATCCGGCTCTCCCTGGGGCGGTTCCTCACCCTCGGGATCGAGTTCCAGCTCGCGGCGGACATCCTGCGTACGGCGGTCTCGCCGACCTTCACCCAGATCGGGCAGCTGGCGGCCATCGCCACCATCCGGACCGCGCTGAACTACTTCCTCGGACGGGAGATCCGCCAGGAGCAGCGGCAGGTGGGGGAGACGGAGGACGGCAGGTGACCCCTGTCCTGGCCGCCGCCACCATCGCGCTGGCCACGCTCGCCGGCCTGGCGGTGCTGGTCGGCACGCGTTCCTGGCGTTGCGCGCTGCGGGCGTTGCTGGATCTGCTCACGGCCGCCGGCCTGCTGCGGCTGGCCGTCGACCAGGGCTGGGCGGAGCTGGCGGCCGCGGCGGCGATCGTCCTGCTGCGCCGGCTGCTGTGGGCCGCGCTCACCGGCGCGGCGTCGCCACGACTATCGGCGGCCTCCAGCGGGCAAGAAGATCACCACCTACCGTTGCGGTAGGAGGCGAAACCGGAGAAAGCGGGAGGACTGCCACATGGGTAAGCATGACGAGCCGAACGAGTACGGCTTCGCCGGAGACGCCACCGCCCCGCAGCCGCCGGCCGGTGGGCGGGCCGACGAGCAGGACCGGGCGGAGGAGGTGGCGGTGCCGGCCGACGACCTGATGGAGCCGGTCAGCGACGCCCTCGCCGACGAGCAGGAGGAGCGCCGGGCGGCCGAGCGGCGTCGCTGACCCGTCCGGGCTCCGGCGGGCCGGTCGCCGTCCCGCCGGAGTTCCGCTCGGCTTTTGGCCGCGGCTGTCCCGGGTCAGCCCTCGGCCGTTTCGGGTCAGCCGTCGGCCGTCCGGGTCAGCCGTCTCCGCGCTGGTAGACGTCCGGCACGCCGTCGTGGTCGGCGTCCACGCGTTCCGCCTCGGCGATCCGCCGGTAGGCGGCGTTGCGCCGGACCAGCACGACCGCGGCGAGCAGCGCCGCGATCACCGAGCCGGTGAGCACAGCCGCCTTGACGTTGTCGTCGGCCGCGCTGCCGCCGCCGAACGCGAGTTCGCCGATCAGCAGGGAGACGGTGAACCCGACCCCGGCGAGCAGCGCCACCCCGAGCAGGTCGGTCCAGGTGATGTCCTCGTCGAGCTGGGCGCGGGTGAAGCGGGCGAGCAGGAACGTCGAGCCGAAGATCCCGACGGCTTTGCCGACCACCAGGCCGGCGACGACGCCGATCACGATCGGGTCCGTGACGATCGCGCCCAGGTCGGCCCCGCGCAGCGACACCCCGGCCGCGAAGAACGCGAAGACCGGTACGGCGAAGCCGGCGGAGACCGGGCGCCAGCGGTGCTCCAGGTGCTCGGCGAGCCCGTGCGTGCCGCCGTCCCTGCCCAGGACCGGCACCGTGAAGCCCAGCAGGACGCCCGCCACGGTGGCGTGCACCCCGGAGGCGTGCACGAGTGTCCACGCGGCCACCGCGAGCGGGATCAGGGCCCACCACCAGGTCCTGCGGCGCTGCACGAGCAGGCCGAAGACCGCGATCGGGGCGAGCGCGGCGAGCAGCGGCAGCGGGCTGAAGTCGTCGGTGTAGAAGATCGCGATGACGGTGATCGCGAGCAGGTCGTCGACGACCGCGAGGGTGAGCAGGAAGGCCCGCAGGCCCTGCGGCAGGTGGGAGCCGATGACGGCCAGCACGGCCAGGGCGAAGGCGATGTCCGTCGCGGTGGGAATGGCCCAGCCCCGCAGGCCGTCGCCGCCGGCGGCCAGGTTGACCGCGACGTAGATCAGCGCCGGTAGCGCCATTCCGCCGACCGCCGCGACCACCGGCAGGGCCGCCCGCCGCGGGTCCCGCAACTCGCCGACGACGAATTCCCGCTTCAGTTCCAGCCCGACCACGAAGAAGAAGACCGCGAGCAGGCCGTCGGCCGCCCAGGCGGAGAGGCTCAGGTCGAGGTGCAGGCCCGCCCCGCCGGCCCACGGCACCCAGCCGCCGAGGACCTGGTAGGCGGACTCCCAGGGCGAGTTCGCCCAGACCAGCGCGATCACCGCGCCGAGCAGGAGGAGACCGCCGCCGACCGTCTCGGTCCGCAGCACGTCGGCCAGGAAGCGGGCCTCCGGCCAGGACGTACGCGAGAAGAGCCGGCGGGTCGGGCGGGAGGGGCCGGTGTGCGGGGCGCGGTCGCTCATGCGCGATGTCCACCTTGGTGTCGGGGCAGCAGGGGGCAACTGCCGACCAGGCTTCCCGGCACACCGTCACCGACCCTATCCATCGCCGCCGCCACCGGCGAGTCGGGACAGTTCATGGTCGGAAACGTCACGCCCGTTCGTTTCTCCCCGCGTCCCGGGACGCCGCAAGCCCGTTTGTCCGTTGGTGGGCCAGGCGCAGATGTCAAGGGGTGAAAATACATAACTCAGGACATAGGTCGTATGAGTCGCTTTAATGGTTTCACGAGATGTAAGTCGACCTTGGGGGTTTTCGTGAAGTTCTTTGGCGTTACCGGCCTGGTACGGAGGCGCGCCTGATGGACCTGTACCGCCAACTCCGCCTCGTGCGTCGGCACTGGTGGATCGTGCTCCTCACCGTCATGGTCGCGCTCGGCGTCACCGCTCTCGTCACCGTCCGGGCCCAGCCCCGGTACGTCGCCTCGGTGACCTTCTTCGTCACCACGCCGAGCCAGGGCGTCACGGACGCCTACCAGGGCGGCCTCTTCCTCCAGCAGCGCGTCAAGTCGTACGCGGAGCTGCTGACCAGCGACCGGCTGGCGCAGAGCGTGGTGGCCGAGAACGCGATCGGGCTCACCGCCGAGGAGGTTCAGCGTCGGGTCAGCACGTCCACCGAGACGGGCACCGTCCTGCTGCGGGCGTCGGTGACCGACACGGACCAGAACCGGGCGCTGAGGGTCACCGAAGCGCTCTCCGCGCAGTTCGTGGGGCTGGTGCAGAAGGTGGAGACGACCCAGGACGGCAAGGCCGGCCCCATCAAGATCGAGGTGGTCAGCGGGCCGCGGGTCAGTTCGAGCCCCGTCTCGCCGCAGCCGGTGCGCAACGTCGTCATCGGGACGCTGCTGGGCCTGCTCGCCGGCGTGGGCCTGGCGATCCTGCGCGGGGTGGCCGACGTCCGGCTGCGCGACGCCGCCGCCCTGCAGCGCACCACCGGCAGCCCGCTGCTCGGTGAGATCCCGTTCGAGAGCACGGCGAAGTCGGAGCCGTTGATCGTCGGCGACGCGGCGAGCTCCGCCCGCGCCGAGGCGGTCCGCAAGCTGCGCACCAACCTGCGCTTCGTCGACGTGCACGAGCCCGCCCGGGTCATCGCGGTCACCAGCGCCCTGCAGGGCGAGGGCAAGACCACGCTCTCCTGCAACCTCGCGATCGCCCTGGCCGAGGCCGGCTGGCGGGTGCTCCTGGTCGACGCCGACCTGCGCCGGCCGAAGGTCGCCGACTACCTGGGGCTCGACGCCGGCATCGGGCTCACCGACGTGCTCGTCGGCGACGTCCAGGTCGGCGACGTGGTGCAGCGCTGGGGCGACAAGTCCCTGCTGGTGCTGCCGAGCGGCTCGGCGCCGCCCAACCCCAGCGAGCTGCTCGGCTCGAAGGCGATGGCGGACCTGCTGCTCGCCCTGCGGGAGTCGGCCGACATCGTCATCATCGACACCGCCCCGCTGCTGGCGGTCACCGACGGCGTGGTGGTGGCCGTGCAGGCCGACGGCGCGCTCCTGGTCTCCCAGCAGGGACGCACCTCGCGGACGCAGGTGGCCGCCGCCGCGCGTTCCCTGCACTCGGTCTCCGTCCGGCTGCTCGGCTGCGTGCTGAACATGGCCAAGGTGGCCAAGGCCGAGGCCTACCAGTACGAGGCCTACCGGGTGGTGGCGGCCGGCGGGCCCGCGGACGTGCCGGCCGACCGGGCCAAGACCGCCCGGCACGCGGAGCGGATCGACGGCCGCAGCGACCGCACGCAGGAACTCACCCGGCTGTCCCGATGAGCGCCGCGAGGGGTCGCAGGGACCGTTCGATCTCCTCGGCGCAGCGTCGGAAGTCGGCGGCGGTCCCGCCGATCGGGTCCACCAGGTCGTCCGCGTCGGGAGTGGCGGGTTGCAGCCGCCCCCGGGCGCGGGCGGCCGCCCGGACCGCGGCCCGCACGGGTCCGTCGGCCGGGCCCGCGATCGCGTCGTCCGCCGGATCCGCGGCCTCGGCCAGCCGGGCGAACTGGCGCAGGGTGAACGTCCGGTGCAGCGCCGCCGGCGCGAGCGCGGTGCAGACCGAGCGCTGGCGTCGGGTGGCCGCCAGGACCAGCGTCGCCCCGACCAGGTGCTCCCCGCGCAACCGCCGGGTGCGGAAGCCGGTGGGGTCGCCGCCGGCCCACGTCGCCACCTCCGCCGCGTACGGGTGTATCGGCAGGCCGTCGACGGCGTCGGTGCCCGCGCTGGAGACCACGACCGGCTGCCCGGCCAGCAGGCGGCGGGCGAGGTACTCGGCCATCGGGGACCGGCACAGGTTGGCGTGGCAGACGAACAGCACGCGGTCGACCATCTGGACCCCTCTCGTCGGTGCTCGCGCGGGCAGCGCCGCATCGGCCGCCGGCCGTCTATGCCGGCCGGACGCGGAGGGGATGCGGGCATCGTACGCGGGCCGGCCGCGTCCACCACGCCGTGCCGCGCCGAACCGCCTGACCCGGACGGAGGCACGCCGATGAGGATCGGGATCCTGTCCTACCACTTCCCGCCCGAGCCGGCGTTCATCCCGGGCAGCCTCGCCGAGGAACTCGCGGTGCGGGGACACGAGGTGAAGGTGCTGACCGGCTTCCCCGACTATCCCGGCGGGCACGTCTACCCGGGGTGGCGACAGCGCTGGCGTCACGAGACCCGCAGCGAGCGGCTGACCGTCCGCCGGGTCCCGCGCTACAGCGCCGGCGACGGGTCGCTGCGCACGCGGATGGCCGGCTACCTCTCCTTCGCCGGCAGCGCCACACTGACCGGGCGGCCGTTCCTCGCGGACGTCGACGCGCTCTACGTCCACCTGCCGCCGGCGACCGCCTTCGCCGCCGCGGGCCTGCTGCGGCTGCTGGGCCGGGTGCCGACCGTCGTCCACGTGCAGGACGTCTGGGCGACGGACGAGTCGACCGGCGCCGGGAACGGGCGGTGGGCCGCGCGGATCGGCGCGGCGATGACCCGGGCCTACCGCGCCGCCGACCGGATCGCGGTCTCCGCGCCGTCGCTGCGGGACAGGGTCGTGGCCGCCGGCGCCGACCCGGCCCGGGTGCAGGTGGTGCTCAACTGGACCGACGAGCGGATCTTCCAGCCCGCGCGGCCCAGCGGCGCGGCGCGCCGGCTGGTGCGCCGCGACGACCGCTGCGTGGTGATGCACGCCGGGACCATCGGTGCCCGGCAGGGCCTGGAGACGGCGGTACGGGCGGCGGCGGCGCTGGACCGCACCATGGACCTCGTCCTGGTGGGCTCGGGCGCGGACGAGCGGCGGGTGCGGGGGCTCGCCGCCGAACTGCGCGCCGAGAACGTGCGCTTCGTCGAACGCCGGTCTCCGCTGGACATGCCGGAGCTGTACGCCGCCGCCGACTACCAGCTCGTCATGCTGCGCGACCTCCCGGAGCTGCGCAGCGCCCTGCCGGCGAAGCTCCAGGCGGCGTTCTCCTGCGCCGCGCCCGTGGTGGCCTCGGCCGGCGGCGACACCGCCGAGCTGGTGGAGCGGGCCCGGGCCGGGCTGTCCTGCCCACCGGAGGACTGGGCGAGCCTGGCCGACCGGTTCTGGCTGGCCGCCACCATCCCGCCGCCCGCCCGCGTGGACATGGGCCGGCGCGGCCGGGAGGCGTACCTGCGGGAGATGTCCATGCCGGCGGGCGTGGACCGGATCGAACGCCTGCTGTACGACGCGGCTGCCGGCCGCGCCACCGGCCGCTGAGCCGCGAGCGACACTCGCGTACCGGTCAATACCGTCATCTACCGGCGAAAACGCTCGTTACCTGTTAGGAACAGGCGGAGGAATGGGGTCTTCTGTCCGTTTCCGAAGGGACGTGTGGTGTGACGGAGAGCCAGAGAACGCGCCGGCGGCGGGGCCGGCCCCGGCGGCGTCGGCAGCTTCGCCGGGCACTTCTCGCCTGCCTCGTGGTGGGTTCGCTGCTTCTGCTGACGGGCGGCTGGGTGGGCTTCCGGGGCTGGCAGGCCCGCGCCCACCTGCTCAACGCCGCCGGGCTGGCCCGGGAGCTCAGCGCCCAGGTGGTCGGCGGCGACACGGCCCGCGCGCAGCGAACCCTGGCCGCGCTCCAGGAGCAGGCGGGCAAGGCCAGGTCGGCGACCGGCGACCCCGGCTGGTGGCTCGGCCGGCACACCCCGTACGCCGGGGACAACCTGGCCGCCGTGCGGCAGATCTCGGTCGCCGTCGACGACCTGGCCCGGCAGGCGTTCCCGCTGCTGCTCCGCACCGACCTGGCCAGCCTGGTGCCGGCGGGTGGGCGCCTCGACGTGGCCCGGCTGCGGACGGTCTCGGCGGAACTGACGACCGTCAACGCGGCCGTGCAGGGCACCCGGAGCAGCCTGGCCACGGTGCCCACCGACGGCCTGGTGAGTCAGGTCCGGCAGGCGCTCGTCGACCTGCGCGGGGAGATCGACCGCCTGGCGGGCCTCACCGCCGCGGCGGACCAGGCCACCAGGCTGCTCCCGCCCCTGCTGGGCGCCGCCGGCCCCCGCACCTATCTCGTGGTGTCCCAGAACCCGGCCGAGCTGCGCGCCACCGGCGGCATGATCGGCGCGTACGCCGTGATCCATGCCGACGAGGGCCGGGTCCGGATGGGGCGGCAGGGCACCAGCAGCGCGCTGGGCCGGTTCCAGCCGCCGTTGAAGGTGCCCACGGAGGTGCGTCACCTCTGGGCCGACCTGCCGGGCATCTATCCGGCGGACGTCAACCTCACCCCGCACTTCCCGACCGCTGCCGCGCTCTACCGGGAGATGTTCCGCCGGCGTACGGGGACCACGGTGGACGGCGTGCTCGCCGTCGACCCGGTGGTGCTGTCGTACCTGCTGAAGGCCACCGGCCCGGTGATGGTGCCCGGCGGCGTCCCGCTGGCCGCCGAGAAGGTCGTCCAGACGGTGCTCGGCGACAGCTACCAGCGGATGGACAACGAAGAGCAGGACGCCTTCTTCGCGGCCTCCGCCGCGGCCGTGTTCGACGCGTTGGTCACGAAGAAATACGACCCGAAGGGGTTATTGTCCGCTTTTGACCGTGCTGTCACCGAACGCCGGATATTGTTCTGGAGTGCCCGACCCGAAGAGCAGCGGACGATCGGCGACAGCCGAATGGCCGGGGTGCTTCCGGAGAAGGACACCGTGCCGACGGTCGGCGTGTTCCTCAACGACGGCAGCGGCGCGAAGCTCGGCTACTACCTCCGGCAGACGGCGACCCTCACCGTCGGCGACTGCCGGACCGACGGCCGCCGGGAACTCCGGCTCCGGGTCACCCTGCGCTCGTCGGCGCCCAAGTCGGGTCTCAGCAAGTCGGTCCTCGGCCTCGGCCTGGCCGGCGACCCGTACACCGCCCGCACGTTGGTGTCGGTGTACAGCCCCGCCGGCGGGACCGTGCTCACCACCCACCTCGACGGCGTCGAGACGGCGGTGGGCAGCGGCACCGAACGGCGCCGCCAGGTGACCACGGCGAACGTCGAGGTCGGCCCGGGAGGCTCCCGCACCATGGAGGTCACCGTGCTCACCGCGAAGACCGGCGTCGGTACGGCCGAGCTGTGGCTGACCCCCACCGCCACCCCATGGACCACCCAAGTTGTTTCCGCACCAAGCTGTGACCAGTAGGAGGGAACCAAACCATGCGGCTATCCCGCATCATCATGGCGCTCGCGGTCGGTCTGGCCGTGGTGGCCGCGCCGTCCGCCGCGGGGGCGGCGCAGCCGCAGCCGGCGCCGAGCGAGACCCAACCACCGCCCTACGCGCCCGGCCCCGCGACCCTCGCGGTAAGCCCGACGACCGTCCTGGTCGGTCAGACCGCCACGCTGATCGGCACCGGCTGGACGCCGGGCGAGACGGTCGTGATCACCGCCGGCCACGCGCCGCTCGCCGCCGCGGTACCGGGGGCCGAGCAGGCGCGGCGCAGCAACGGCGAGGTGGTCGCGATGGCGCCCGTCTCGTTCCAGCAGGCCCCGCAGCCGAACCCGAGGCGCTGGGAGGTCACGGTCGACGACGACGGCGAGTTCCGCACGACCCACACGCCGCGCCCCCACGGCACCCACACCTTCCGTGCCGTCGGTGAGTCGTCGGAGAAGGTGGCGACCGCGACGCTCACCGTGCTGAAGAAGCACGACCCGGCGCCGCTGCCCGTCACGGGTGACAGCCTGAGCACCCCGATGAAGTTCGGCGGCGGCCTCGTCGGCACCGGCGCGGTGCTCCTGCTGCTGTCGCTGGTCTGGCGCAAGCGCCACCGTTTCGGCATGGGGGCCGCGCGCTGACGGTGAGCGCCTTCCGGGCAGTGCCCGGGCACTGCGAAACGGCTGACGCCCGTCGGGAGGTTTCCCGGCGGGCGTCGGCTTGTTCTTTGGTCTTTGCGCGCTGGGAGTCGTGGTGGGGTGTTGTCTTGCGGTGCGTGGTGGTGGGGGTGTGGGGGGGGGGGGGGGGGGGGGGGGGGGGGGGGGGGGGGGGGGGGGGGGGGGGGGGGGGGGGGGGGGGGGGGGGGGGGGGGGGGGGGGGGGGGG
>NZ_JBVJGT010000024.1:0-92458 GCF_055587185.1 Micromonospora sp. NPDC048040
AACCCCTCCCCCCCCCCCCCCCCCCCCTCCCCCCCCCCCCCTTTGGGGGGGTGGACCGCTCCCCCCCCCCCCCCCTCCCCCCCCCCCCCGACCGCCCCCCCCCCCCCCCCCCCCCCGGTACCCGGATCGAGAGAACGGGAGCCGCAATGGTGCTCGCAGCGGTGGCGGACCCGCCGGTACGGCGGGGCAGTGACTACTCACAGTTGTCCCGGCGGATCAGCGGGGCGGGGCTGCTGGAGCGGCGCCCGGGCCGGTACGTGACGCGGATCGTGCTCACCCTGGGCGTCTTCGCGGCGGGCTGGGTCGCGGTCGGGCTGGTCGGGGACTCGTGGGCGCAGCTCCTGGTCGCCGTGTTCCTGGCCGTCGCCACCACGCAGGTCGCGTTCCTCGGCCACGACGCCGGCCACCGGCAGATGTTCCGCCGGCGCGGGCCGAGCGAGGCGGTGGGCCTGCTCACCGGCAACCTGGCGGTGGGGCTCAGCTACGGCTGGTGGGTCGACAAGCACAACCGGCACCACGCCAACCCGAACCACGAGGACGAGGACCCGGACGTCGGGGCGGGCGCGCTGGTCTGGACGTACGAGCAGGCCGCCGCGACGCGTGGCGTCAACCGCTGGCTCGCCCGCCGGCAGGCGTGGCTGTTCTTCCCGATGCTGCTGCTGGAAGGGCTCGCCCTGCACGTGGCGAGCGTGCAGGCGGTCGTCGGGCGGGAGCCGGACGGCGGGTTCCGCACCCCGATGCGGCACCGGAGGGTGGAGGCGCTGCTGCTGGGCCTGCACGCGGTGGGCTACCTCGGCGGGCTGCTGCTGGCGATGTCCCCGGGCAAGGCGCTGCTGTTCGTCGCCGTCCACCAGGGACTCTGGGGCCTCTACATGGGCTGCTCGTTCGCCCCCAACCACAAGGGGATGCCGATGCCGACCGCCGACGACGAGCTCGACTTCCTGCGCAAGCAGGTGCTGACCTCCCGCAACGTCCGGGGCGGCCGGTTCGTCGACGTCGCGCTCGGCGGGCTCAACTACCAGATCGAGCACCACCTGTTCCCGAACATGCCGCGGGCGAACCTGCGCCGGGCCCAGCCGATCGTGCGCGCGTACTGCGTCGAGCGGGGCATCCCGTACGCCGAGACGGGGCTGGTGGAGTCGTACCGCCAGGCGCTCGCGCACCTGCACGAGGTGGGCCGGCCGCTGCGCGGCTGAGACGCGCGGCGGGGGCGGCGCCGACCGGCGCCGCCCCCGCCTCCGTACGGTCGGGCTCAGGAGCCCATGGACTCGATCAGCTCCTGCGGGGCCTCCTGCGTGTCGCTCGCGGCGGGCTTCTTCACGGTGACCGGGGCGCCGAAGTCCGAGTAGGTGGTGGTCATCATGCCCAGCGACTCGTGCAGCACGCTGGTGTCGATGGCGAACTCGACGAGCCGGCCCTGGTCGTCCACCTTGGCGGTGAACGGGACGGCCTTGGCCTTCTCGCCGAGGGCCTTGATGGACGGGTCGTCGGCCTTCGTGCGGGTGTAGTCGAGGGTGCCGGCGTAGCTGCCGGTGCCCGTCTTCTCGACGTCCACCACGCTCTCGATCATCTGCTTCGCGCCGCCCGGGTCGCCCTCGGGCATCAGGTTGAACTGGCCGCTCTTACCGAGCTTGGTGGTGTCCATGTGCAGCCACTTCTTCGGCATCCCCTGCATACCGGTGATCTTCAGGTAGGCGTCGTCGCCGAGCAGCAGGATCCGGAAGGTGCCCTCCGCGCCCAGCTTCATCGTCATGTCGCCGGTCTTGGTGGCCGGGTCCATCACGCCGCTGCCGTTGACGACCGCCGACTTCAGTTCCATCCGGACGCTCTGCTGGTTGAGCTTCTGCGCGGCGGCGGTCAGCTCGGCGCGGGCGTCCGCCGGGGCCGAGCTGGCGGGTGCCGCGCCGGTGCCGTTGCCGGCCGGAGCGTCCGCGTCCGTCTTCGTGCCGCACCCGGTGAGACCGAGGCTGAGCGCGGCGACGATAGCGACCCCCGTGGTCGCCAGCCGTCGAGTGTTCATGCTGAGAATCTCCTCTGGCAGGGTGGGCCGGGGGCGACGCCGGTCGCGGCCCGGCCGGGCCGCCGGTCAGCCTAACGTCCGCCACCCACAGCCGTGGATCTATGTCCCGCCCCGCCGCCTGCCGGGTGGGACACACCTCCCGCCGCTGGTCGGCGTCGTTCCGACCCCTCCCGGTAGGGTCTCCCCATGGCAGACGTGCTCACCGCCGAGGCGGTGCGAGACGAGCTGGGCGGGCTGGCGGGCTGGTCGGGAGACCCGACCGGGATCACCCGCACCGTGGAGCTGGCCAGTTTCCCGGAGGCCATCGCGGTCGTCGACCGGGTCGCCGTGACGGCGGAGGAGCTGGACCACCACCCCGACATCGACATCCGCTGGCGCACCCTGACGTTCCGCTGCGTGACGCACTCGGCGCGCGGGGTAACCCGGCGTGATCTGGAACTGGCCCGGCGGATCGACGAGATCGTGGGGAGCGTCCGATGAGATTCGAGATCAGCAAGGTGCTCGACGCCATCGAGGGGCGGGTCTGCACCGACCCGTCGCTGGCCCGGGCCGTCCTCGACCTGGCCGAGGTGATCCGCTACCAGGACCTCGACGGCGGCCGGCCGGCCAGCCTGCTCCGCCTCGGCATGGTGATCGACGCCCTCGCCCGGGAGCTGGAGGAGGACAGCGTCCCCGTCTACGCGGTCGTCCACCGGGCGCTGCTCTCCGACGCCGACCTCACCTCCAACGAGCGGATGGTGGTCCGCCGGTGGGCCGACGACGGGCTGGTCGAGGTGCTCGACAACCCGGGCGACCGGATGCTGGAGGTGGCCGACCTGCTCGGGCTGCCGGTGCTCACCCGGGTGCGGACGGACGGCCTGCGCGGGCGCTACCCGTGGCTGGTCGAGCAGCCCGGCCGTGTGCTCGCCCCGGTGCCGGGCGCCGGCGGGCCGGCCTTCGTCGCCCACGTCGGCGGCGGGCACACCCCGGTCGCCGGCGACCGGTCGCCGGCCGGCGTGAAGCTGCTCTCCCGGCAGTGGCGCTGCCCGGAGCCGGGCTGCGCGCTCTTCGGCGGCGGGGGCGGCGGGTCCTTCGCCGACCTGGCCCGGGTGGAGCGCAGCCCCGCCGCCCAGCCCCCGCCCTCCCTGCGCGGTGGCGCGCCCACCTGCCCGCGGCACGGCGTCCGGCTCGGCGACGCCGGTCCGCGACCGCGCAGCGAGGTCCTGGCCGTCCGCGTCGGCGGGCTGATCCGGCGCCGCTTCGTGCTCACCGAGGATCAGCCGGCGCTGGTCGGCCGGGCGCCCGACCAGGCCGGCGGGATCGTGCTCGGCCAGTGGCTCAACGACGAGGCGCGCCGGTGGATCAGCCGCAGCCACCTCCGGTTCGAGCTGCGGGTCGGCGAGGTGATCGTGACCGACGTGAGCACCAACGGCTCCGGCATCCGGCCGGGCGGGTCGATGGCGGAGAGCGACCGCGTCCCGCTGGCGCCGAAGCAGTCGCGGGTGGTGGCCGAGGGCGACATGGTCGAGCTCTACCCCGGGGTGCAGATCGGCCGGCCCGGCGAGCTTCCCGCCGGCGCGCCGTACACGCCGAACTCGGTGATGGCCGAGGCCCCCACGATGGCGATGCGCCTGCCCCGCTGACTGTCGGGGAAACGACGGCGGGCGCCGGGACCGTGGTCCCGACGCCCGCCGCTGTCGTACGGGGTCAGCCGGCCAGCACGGCGGCGAGCTGGGCCACCGCGTGGTCGATCTCCTCCTCGGTGATCACCAGCGGCGGGGCGAGCCGGATGGTGGAGCCGTGGGTGTCCTTGGCCAGCACGCCGCGCTCGGCGAGCCGCTCACACGCCTCCCGGCCGCTCATCAGCGCCGGGTCGATGTCCAGCCCCGCCCACAGTCCGCGGCCCCGTACGGCGACCAGGCCCCTGCCGACCAGCGACTGGAGGCCGGCGTGCAGCCGGGCGCCCAGCTCGGTCGAGCGGCGCTGGAACTCGCCGGTGGCCAGCAGCCGGACCACCTCGGTGGCGACCGCGCAGGCCAGCGGGTTGCCGCCGAAGGTCGAGCCGTGCTGGCCCGGCTTCAGCACACCCAGCACGTCGGAGTTCGCGGCCACCGCGGAGACCGGCACGATGCCGCCGCCCAGCGCCTTGCCGAGCAGGTACATGTCCGGTACGACGCCCTCGTGCTCGCAGGCGAAGGTGGCGCCGGTGCGGCCCAGGCCGGACTGGATCTCGTCGGCGACGAAGAGCACGTTCCGCTCGGTGCAGACCCGGCGTACGCCCGGCAGGTAGCCCTCCGGCGGCACGACGACGCCCTGCTCGCCCTGGATGGGCTCGAGCAGCACCGCGACGGTGTTCTCGTCGATGGCGGCGGTCAGCGCGTCCAGGTCGCCGTAGGGCACGACCGTGAAGCCCGGGGTGTACGGCCCGAAGTCGGCGCGGGCGTCCTCGTCGGTGGAGAAGCTGACGATGGTGGTCGTGCGGCCGTGGAAGTTCCCCTCGGCGACCACGATGTTGGCCTGGCCCGGCGTCACGCCCTTGACCTGGTAGCCCCACTTGCGGGCCACCTTGATGCCGGTCTCCACCGCCTCGGCGCCGGTGTTCATCGGCAGCACGAGGTCCTTGCCGCAGAGCTCGGCCAGCTCCCGGCAGAAGTCGGCGAACTGGTCGTGGATGAACGCCCGGCTGGTGAGGGTCAGCTTGTCGAGCTGCGCGTGCGCGGCCGCGACGAGCTGCGGGTGCCGGTGCCCGAAGTTCAGCGCGGAGTAGCCGGCCAGGCAGTCGAGGTAGCGGCGGCCGTCCACGTCGGTCAGCCAGACGCCCTCGGCGGAGGAGATGACCACCGGCAGCGGGTGGTAGTTGTGCGCGGTCCACCGCTCCGCGTCGCGGACCGCCTCCGGCGTCCGCAGCATGTCCTCGATCACTTGCTCGCCTTTCCCTGACGGAGTCGCAACGTGCAGCACTTCGGCCCGCCGCCGGCCTTCCGCAGCTCGGACAGGTCGACGCCGATGGTCTCGTAGCCCCGGTCGCGCAGCTTCGCGGCCAGGCCGGTGGCCTGCGCGGGCAGCACCACGTGCCGGCCGTCGCTGACCGCGTTCAGCCCGAAGACCTCGGCGTCGGCCAGGGTGGCGTGCACCGCGTCCGGGAAGAGCCGGCGCAGCACGGCCCGGCTGCCGGGCGAGAACGCCTCCGGCAGGTAGGCCACGGTCCGTTCGTCGAGCACGGTGAGCGCGGTGTCCAGGTGGTAGAAGCGCGGGTCGACCAGCTGCATGGTGACCACCGGGTAGCCGAAGACCTCCTGGAGCTGCGCGTGCGAGGCGTGCGCGGTGCGGAAGCCGGTGCCGGCCAGCAGGAAGTCGCCGGCCAGCAGGATGTCGCCCTCGCCCTCGTTGACGTGCTTCGGGTCGTGCATCTCGAAGCCGGCGGCCTCGAACCAGGCGCGGTACGCGGGGGCCTCGTCGGCGCGCTGCGGGTCGCGGAACTGCACGGCCATCGCCCTGCCGTCGATCACCGTGCCGCCGTTGGCGGCGAAGACCATGTCGGGCAGCCCGGGCACCGGAGTGATCTCCTCGACGGTGTGGCCCAGGTCCCGGTAGATCTGGCGCAGCTGTTCCCACTGCCGGACGGCGAGGTCGGCGTCGACCGGGGCCGTCGGGTCCATCCACGGGTTGATCGCGTAGTCGACGGCGAAGTACGTCGGCCGGCACATCAGGAAGCGCTGGCTGGTGGCGTCCATCGTCATTGTCCTGCTCCCAGGGGGTCGGGCGCGCCCCGGCCATCTTCGACCCACGGGGCTGGCGCCGTCCGTCAACGCTATGCGGGCCGGGCCGACAGGATCCACCGGTGATGGTTGCGTGGGGCGGACGATCGTTGCGTATGAGACCGCGCTGGCGTCGAATCGTTGCGTCTCGGCGGAGGCGGCCGTGGTCCGGGCCGGCGTGGACCGCTCGCCCGATCAGCCCTGCCACGGAGCGAAGCAGCGCGCCGCCGGTCCAACCGGCCCCGGACGCACTTCGGGGGCGGCGAACCGCCGCCCCCGAAAAGGATGTGCCCGGCTGGTGAACCACCAGGCTGGTCGGGCGTCGCCGATGAACCACCGGCACTGCCGGCGCACCGCCGGCGAGCCCGACAGTGCCCGCTAGAAGCGGTCCGCAAACTGTGAGTCGAGCCACTCCCGCAGGCGCCCCACCCAGTCGCCGTCGGTGGTCGGCCAGTCGAACTGGCCGGTCATCGCGAGCACGCCCAGCACCACCGCGCCGAGGCCGAACGCGATGCCCAGCAGGGCGTCGGTCTTGCCCGCGATGTGCCGGCGCCGGGTGGCCACGAGACCCAGCACGGCGAGGACCGCGCCGACCGCACCGAGCCCGATGCCGTACCCGGCGAGGGTGCCGGTGAGCACGAAGAGGGCACCGGCGACGCCGACGACCAGGCCGAGCGTGGCGAGCAGGCTGGCCCGGGGCTTCGGGCCGGCGACCACCGGCCGCTCCGGGGCGCGGTCGGCGACGCCGTCGCCGTCCCGGTCGACGGGGTGGTCCACCGGGCGGTCCCGGTCCGTCCCGGCGACCCGCGCCGCCGCCGCGTCCCGGTCCAGGTCGACCGTCCGGCCGTCGACGGTCCGTTCGAGGGCCGGGTCCGCGTCGGTGATCCGGGGGTTGCGCCAGCTGTCGTCGTCGGCCGGCCGGGCGGTGGCCGCCCGCGCGACGGCGGCGCGCTCGGCCGCCCGCCGCTCGGCGTCGCCGCCCCGACCGTCGGCTCCGGTCGCCCGACCGTCGGCTCCGGTCGCGGCGCCGCTGCGGTAGGTCGCCTGGTCGCTGTCCCGGTCGGTCACCACCGGGCGGTCGGCCCGGCCCGTGTCCTCGGCCCGGTCCCGGCCGCCCGCGTCGTCGTCCGTCGGTGCCGGCTCCGTCCGGCGCGACAGGGAAGGAATCTTGACCACAACACACCTCCTGATGAATGCGCGGCGGCCGATGGAGCGGGTGGCGCCCGCGCGGTAACGAACCCGAGGTACCCAGCCGCGACCTCCGCGACACCCGGCCGCGTCGGCGCCGGCCCCGTCCCGGCTACCGTTGCCGTCGTGCCTGAGGGACACACCATCCACCGACTCGCCGCGCGGCACGCCGAGCTGTTCGCCGGCGACAAGCTGCACGCCGCCAGCCCGCAGGGCCGCTTCGCCGAGGGCGCGGCCCGGCTCAGCGGCACGGTGCTGGAGGCCACCGAGGCGCACGGCAAGCACCTGCTGCACCACCACGCCGGCGAGCTGACGCTGCACGTCCATCTCGGGCTCTACGGCAGGTTCACCGACGGCGCGGGGGACCCGCCGGAGCCGGTCGGCCAGGTGCGGCTGCGGCTGACCAGCGACCGGCACTGGCTCGACCTGCGCGGCCCGGCCGCCTGCGAACTGCTCACCCCACCCGAGGTGGCGGCGCTGCGCGGCCGGCTCGGCCCCGACCCGTTGCGCGCCGACGCCGACCCCGACCGGGCGTACGCCCGGATCTCCCGCAGCCCCACGCCGCTGGCCGCGCTGCTGCTGGACCAGTCGGTGGTGGCCGGCACCGGGCTGATCTTCGTCACCGAGGCGTTGTTCCGGGCCGGGCTGCCGCCGACGCTGCCGGGACGGCGGCTGCCCCGCGCCGGCTGGGACGCACTCTGGGCCGACCTGGTGACGCTGATGCGGCTCGCCGTCACGCGCGGCCGGATCGACACCGTCCGCGACGCGCACCTGCCCGAGGCGATGGGCCGCGCCGCCCGGGTCGACCGGCACGGCGGCGAGGTGTACGTCTACCGCCGCCCCGGCGCGCCCTGCCACGTCTGCGGCACGCCGGTGGGCCGGGGCGAGCTGGCCGGCCGCAACCTCTACTGGTGCCCCACCTGCCAACCGGCCTGACGCCCGACGCGCTCACCCTGAACCGAGCAGCCAGCGGACCACCTCGACCTGTCGCGGGAAGACCTGCCCCTCGCCGATGCTCCAGGCCAGCGTCTGCCCGACCGTCCAGCCCCGCACCCGCTCCCGGTCCAGCCCCAGTTCCGCGCTCAGCCGGTCCAGCCGGTGCCGGACGGCGTCCGGCGAGTGCCCCAGCTCCGCCCCGCGCACCAGCGGCACGACGCCGAACTCCCGCTCGCCGGTCAGCGGCTTCGGGTCGATCACCAGCCACGGCTCCCGGGTGGCCCGCAGCACGTTGCCGGCGTGCAGGTCCTGGTTGACCAGCACCTGCTCACCCTGGCTGCCGACGAGGTCGCCGAGGAGCCCGAGCGCCGCGTCGAGCAGCCGCCGCTCGTACGGCCGGCCGGCCCGTTCCCAGTTCACCGGCAGCCGCTCGCACCACCCGGCGGCCTCCTCTGCGAGCGGGGTGAACGGCGGGCCGGCCGGTCGCCACAGCCGGGGCAACAGCCCGACCGCCACGTCCAGCGCCGCGTCGGCGGGCAGCTCGTGCAGCGGAGTGCCGGGCACACACCGCTCCACCAGCAGCGCCCGCCGCTCCGGGTCGTGCGCGAGCAGCCGGGCCGCCCCCGCCCCGGCCCAGTGTTCGAGCGCCGTCGCCTCGTGCACGCTGTCCGGGTCCGGGTACTGGAGCTTGAGCACCGCCGGCGTGCCGTCGGGCAGCGTGGCCGGCAGGGCCAGTGACGCGAAGGCGTACGGGAAGGGGCGTCCCACCCGCAGGTGCCAGCGTTCGACGCACTCCGCCAGCCGGGCCGGCAGCACCGCCCGCCACGCCCGGCCAGCCTCGACTTCTTCGGTCCAGCGCAGCCCGTCGGGGATCTCCAGCTCCACGGCCATCCGGTCATCCTCGGCCACGCCGGCTCGTCGCGTACAACCGTTTCCGGGCCGGGACCGTCTGGAACAGGGAACCCCACGGAGGTGGCCGGATGCCGGACGCATCGGACCAGGAATACATCGAGTACGTCACCGCACGCCTGCCCGCACTGCGCCGGCTCGCGTACGCCCTCAGCGGCGACGCCGACCAGGCCGACGACCTGGTGCAGGAGACCGCAACCCGGCTCTACCGGCGCTGGGCGCGGATCGGGGAGGTCGAGCAGCTCGACGCGTACGTCCGCACGGTGCTGGTCCGGCTCTTCCTGGACACCCGGCGGCGCGGCTGGTGGCGGGTGCACCTGTTCGGCGGGCCGCCCGACGTCCGGTCCACCGAGGACCGGGGCGCCGAGGAGCGGACCGTGCTGCGCGAGGCGCTGGCCAAGGTGCCGCCACGCCAGCGGGCCGTGCTGGTGCTGCGGTTCGTGCACGACCTGCCGGTCGAGGAAGTGGCCCGGACGCTGGGCTGCTCGGCCGGCACGGTGAAGAGCCAGACCTCGCACGGGCTGGCGGCGATGCGACGACTACTCGGCGGCCGGGAACCGGCCGGTCGGGCCGGAGGAGAGCGGAGACCATGACGATGGACGAGGAACGCGTCACCGACCTGCTGCGTCGGCTCGACGACGAACCCGACGGGCCGCCCCGGATCGATGTGCCGGGGGCGATCCGGGAGGCGCGCCGGCGCCGGCGCAACCGCCGGGCGGCGGTGGCCGGCGCAGCAGCGCTCGGCGTGCTGGCGGCTGCCGCCCTGCCGGCGGCCCTGCACCGTGTCGACGGGGCGACCCCTGCTCCGGCGGGGGTGAGCGTCAGCCCCGTGCCACCCACCCCGAAGCCGTCGCCGCCCGGCCCGTGGCAGGGCAAGTGCGAGGCCGTGCTGCTGCCGGCGCCGGACAGCGCTGCTTCCGGGAGCGAGGTCACCGGAGGTGACCCCGACGGCCGGTGGCTGGTCGGCCACCTGAGCCTGAACGGGTCGCCGGACCGCCGCGTGTTGATCTGGGACGCCGGCCGGGGCCGGGAGGTCGAGATCCCTGGCACGTACCAGGAGTTGCGCGACGTCAACCGGGCCGGCCTGGCGGTGGGCTCGATGAGGCGCATCGGCGGAGGGCAGGAGGCGTGGGCGGTACGCGACGGCCAGGCCATCCGCCTGTCCGGGGTCGACGCCGGGGCGGCGAGAGCAGTCAACGACGCCGGCCGGATCGTCGGCTACCGGACCGACGGAAACGGGCCCGCGGGCCTGCCGAGGTGGCGGCCGGTGGTCTGGGACTCGTACGAGAGTCGGGCGGTCGACCTACCGCTGCCCGGCCCGCAGTGGGAGGGAACAGCCGTCGGCATCGACGAGGACGGCACCATCCTGGCCACCATGACCAACGGAGATCTGCATCAGCCTCCGCGCGCCGTCGTGTGGCGGCCGGGCGCGACCCGGCCGGAGGTGCTGCCGCTGCCCCGGGTGCCTGGCGGGGTCGCCTTCCAGTTCCTGCCCGTCTCGCTGGCGGGGGGCTGGGTGACCGGGACCGCCGGCCGGGAGACGAAGCCGGGAGAGCCGGGCACCTCGACGGGGTACAAGGTGCGGATCAATCTGCGGACCGGGCAGTCGGAGGTGCTGTCGGCCGACGTGAATATGGCAGCCGTGAACAGCCGGGGTTGGATAGCCGGTGTGCTGCCCTCCCTGGTCCCCGCCGTGGCCACCGGTACGACAGTGGTGAAGCTGCCCGGGCCCGACGGCGCGGTCGGCGCGCGGGGCTGGGTGCGGAGCATCAGCGACGACGGGCGCGTGGTCGGCGGGCAGCTCTACCTGAACAACAGGGGCTGGGCGGTGCGCTGGACCTGCCGCTGACGGGCCGCAGGCCTGGCGCTGACCGGTCCGGGGGCGGTCCCGCACCGCCCCCGGACCGGAGCATCTCAGCGCAGCCGGCGGATGTCGCCGTACGCCCGGTAGAAGCCGCCCCGGCCGGATTCGCGGACCTGGGTGACCAGGTAGCGCGCGCCCGGCTCGCGGATGCCCTTGGGGAACTGCACCGACCAGTCCTGGCGGTAGCCGGGGGAGAGCACGTGCACGCGCAGCCGGCCGCGGTCCTCGACGCACTGCACCACCACGCCGCCGTCGACGTCGCTGGTCACCTCGACCGTCGTCCACGCCGCCGGCTCCGGCAGCCGGGGCGGGGCCTTGACGTCGACCACCTCCGGCACGCTGCCGGCCTCCGCCGCCCGGATCGCCGGCTCGCTGGCGTCGACGCAGGCCAGGTAGCCGCCGGTGGTGACCACGTAGAGCCGCTCCTCGTGGTACTGCATCGAGTAGGCCGAGCCGCAGCCGGTGCCGAGCTTCCACAGCCGGTTGCCGGCCGCGTCGAAGCAGTAGATCGAGGACTGGCTGTCACCGGCGAAGACGAACCGGCCGCCCTCGGCCGTGGCGCAGGAGAAGACCGGGGCGTCGCAGCGGTAGGTGCGCTCCGTGCGGCCGTCCTTCGCCAGCCGCACCACCTCCCGGGTGCCGGTGCCGGCGAACACCGCGCCGGGCTCCTGCCAGCCGAAGAGCACCGAGCCGGTGCGGGTGTGCCACAGCTCCTGCCCGGTGCGCCAGTCGTAGCCGGTCACCCCCTGCGAGTGGCCGTGGTAGACCGCGTCGGCGTCGCAGCGCACCATCCAGGCCGACCGGCCGCGCCCCGCCCGGCGCCAGAGGAACTCGTCCTCGTGGTCGACGGCGGCGATGCCGCCGTCCGCGTCGGAGACGCCCAGCACTCCGTCGTGGATGTCGAGCCAGTAGATGTCGATGTCGGGGGCGATCGCGTACGCCACCCGGGGCACCTTGCCGGACAGGTCGTAGACGTTGCCGTCGTCGCACCCCGCGTAGATCCAGGCGTCGTCGGCGACGATGCACTTCACCCCGTCGGGGAGGCGGACCTGGTCGAGCACCCGGGCGTTGTGGTCGAGCGTGGTGATGACGCCGCGCTCGTTGCCGACCATGCAGGTCTGCCCGTCGACGAAGATGCCGAAGGCCGGGGCGCCGGAGTCGTAGCGCCAGAGCACCGGGGCGGTGCGGGCGGTGGAGCGGGTGCTGACGATCTGTCGCCGGGAGACGGCGCGCTTCTGCCGGGCGCCGCGCACGGCCGGCGCGTATCCCTTGCGGACCTTCTCGCCGATCTTCTTGGCGGCGGCCGCGCGGGCCCGGGCGTTGTCCGGGTATGCCGTGGTCTTGACCTGGCCCTGGTCGCCGATCCGGCCGTAGCGGACGGTCAGCGCGGCGTCGTCGACCACGACCTCGTAGAACTTGTGCGCGCCACCGTCCACTTCGGACAGTTCGAGGTAGGTCGTCTCCTGCGACAAGGGGGCCTCCGAGGGGTCAGCGACCGGCCCGACGTGGCCGGCGCGGCGACAGCGGGCACACGGTAACCGCCACCCCCGACAAGGACCGGCCGGACTAGCGGACGGTGGCGGACAGGGCGTCGACGGCCTTGCGGGCGGCGATCAGCACCGGGTCCCAGACCGGGGCGTACGGCGGGGCGTAGCCGAGGTCGAGGGCGGTCATGTCGTCCACCGTCATGCCGTTCCACAGCGCCACCGCGAGCGTGTCGATCCGCTTCGCGGCCTCGGACCAGCCGACGATCTGCGCTCCGAGCAGCCGGCCGCTGGGCTTCTCCGCGATCAGCTTCACCGTCATCGGGCGGGAGCCCGGGTAGTAGCCGGCGCGGTTGGTGGACTGCGCGATCACGGAGACGAACTCGAAGCCGGCCGCCCTGGCGTCCCGCTCGCGTAGCCCGGTGCGCCCCACCTCCAGGTCGCAGACCTTGGTGACGGCCGTGCCGATCACGCCGAGGAAGGTGGCGTACCCGCCGCCGATGTTGATGCCGGCCACCCGGCCCTGCTTGTTGGCGTGGGTGCCCAGTGGCACGTGCACCGGCATCCCGGTGACCCGGTGCACGGTCTCCACGCAGTCGCCGGCGGCCCAGACGTCCGGCACCCCCTGCACCCGCATGCGGCGGTCCACCCGGACCCCGCCGGTGACGCCCAGCGGCAGGCCGGCGGCCTCCGCGAGCGCGGTGTTGGGGCGTACGCCGAGACCGAGGACGACCAGGTCGGCGGGGATCGGCCCCTCGGCGGTGACCACCGCGGAGACCCGGCCGTCGGTCTCCTCCAGGCCGGTGACGGCGAGGCCGGTGCGGATGGTGATGCCGATCGCGCGCATCGCGTCCGTGACCAGCTCGGCCATGTCCGGGTCGACGGTGGACATCGGCTGCTCGCCCTGCTCCACCAGCGTGACGGAGAGCCCGCGCTGGATCAGCGCCTCGGCCATCTCCACGCCGATGTAGCCGCCACCGACCACGACCGCCCGGCGCGGCCGGGGCTGGGACTCCAGCCAGGCGCGCAGCGCCGCGCCGTCGTCGAGGGTCTGCACGCCGAACACCCCGCCGGTGTCGGTACGCGCCCAGTCCGGCTTCGTCGGCACCGCGCCGGTCGCGTACACCAGGGTGTCGAACCGCTCGCGGACCTCGCCGCCGCCCCCGAGGTCCCGCGCGACCACCTCGCGCCGGTCCAGGTCGATGGCGGTGACCTCGTGCCGTGTCCGGACGTCGATGGCGAACTTCTCCCGGAACGTCGCCGGGTCGCGGGCGATCAGTTCGTCCCGCTCGGGCACCAGCCCGCTGATCCAGTAGGGGATGCCGCAGGCCGAGTACGACGTGAAGTGCCCGCGCTCGAACGCGACGATCTCCAGATCGCCGCGGTCGCGGCGGCGGCGCGCCTGGGACGCCGCCGCCATGCCCGCCGCGTCCCCACCGATGACGATCAGCCGTTGCGCCACGGGGACCATCCTGTCACGGACGACCCGCCCCGCGGGTCTGTCGCGCGACGTCGGAGACCACGTCCACGAGCGTGCCGCCGCGGGCGAGGACGGCGCGCTGCCGGGCCGCCCCGCTGCCGTGCCGGCGCAGCCCGCCGACCAGGTCGGTCACCTCGTCCAGGTCGCCGTGCCGCTCCAGCGCCGGGCGCAGCCGCTCGACGAGCTGGTCGAAAAGCTCCCACGCGGGGCGCAGCTCCCCGTCGGTGAGGTCGACGCCGTCGCCCTCCAGCCCGTCGTGCGCCGCCCGCCAGTGCGCGGCGACCAGCAGGTGGTGGTCGGTGCGGATGGCGGGCCGGCCGGCGGCCATGTCGTCCAGCGCGGTCGCCACCATGGCCCGGACCAGCGCGGCGACGAGCACCGCGTCGTCGACCGACGGGCAGACGTCGCCGATCCGGATCTCCACGGTCGGGTACCTGGCCGACAGCCGGGCGTACCAGTAGAGCATCCCCTCGTCGAGCATCACGCCGCTGGCGACGAGCTGCCGGATCAGCCGCTCGTAGTGCTCGTGCGACTCCAGGAACGGGGTGGGCGCCACCGACGGCCAGCGCTCCCACTCGATCGACCGCCAGCTCGCGTACCCGGTGTCCTCGCCCTTGGCGAACGGGGAGTTGACGGTCACCGCGTGCAGCACCGGCAGCCAGGGCCGGACGTGGTTGAGCACCTGCACCCCGGTCTCCGGGTCGGGCACCCCGACGTGTACGTGCATGCCGTTGTTGCCGGGGCCGGGGACCAGCAGGCGGAACCGCTCGACCATCCGGTCGAAGCGCGGCTTGTCGACCACCGGGGGCACCGGCCCGTCCACCGGCCCGGTGCCGATGGCGAGCAGCCGTACGCCGGCCCGCTCGGCGGCGTCGGCGAGCGCGGCACGCAGCACCCCGAGGGAGTGCCGGATGGAGGAGAGTTCCAGGCCGGGCGGGCTGCCGATCTCGATCTGGCTGGTCTGGAACTCCCGCTCCACCTGGCCGCGCAGCTCGGGCGGCACCTGCTCCATGACGAGGTCGACGGCGGGCACCGCGGCCCCGGTGTGCGGGTCGACGAGCAGGAACTCCTCCTCGACACCCACCGTGAGCAGATCCGTCCCCTCGGCCGTCGCGCTCGGGGCCTCCGCCACCTGGCCGGTCATCGCCACCACCGTCCGTTCGCGCCCGGTCGCGGTCCGTCCGTGCCGGGTCGGCCAGTGGTTACCCACCGTGCCGACGCCGGGAAACGCTGCCCGGCGCGTCGCCCGGCGTGTCGCCCGTCGCGTGCGGGCCCGCCCGGCACCCCTGCCGGCGTCGCCGCCGCTGGCGGCAGGCCGGGCGGGGCGGGCGTCGCCGCCGCTGGCGGCAGGCCGCGCGGAGCGGTCGCCGGCGGTCGTCCTCGCCTGCCGGGCGTCACCGTCGGTGGCGGTCGTCCTCGCCGTCCTGCACCATGGCGCGGACCCGGCGCAGGGTCGCGTCCTGGGCCAGGATGGCCTCCCGCCACCGGTCCAGCGTCCGGCGCAGGTCCCAGACCGTGGCCCGGAGCTGCTGCACCTGTTCGCGGGTCGCTTCGAGTTGCGCCCGGGTGACCAGGGCGGTCTCCTCCAGCTCGGCGACCCGGGTGCGCAGCGGCTGCACCAGCGTGAGGGCGGCGTCGGTGAGGGTGTCGGCGGCGTCCGCCTTGAACTTGCCACGCTGCACCACGACGGTCGCGATGGCGGCGAGACCGCCGGCGCCGCCGAGGACCCCGAGGATGCTGAGCAGGACCTGCACCCACTGTGGTGCGCTCGGCGCGGACACGTTCACGTCCCACCTCCGGTGGAGGCCACGCCGCCGCCCAGTCCGGCGGGCTGGGCCGCCTGGGCGGCCCGGGTGAGGGCGCGCAGGTCGCGCACGATCTGTGCGGCGCGCCAGCCCGAGCCGATGGACACCGCTCCGACGAAGGAGGTCGCGGCGACCCCCTGCTGCCCGGCGACCACCGCCACGGCGACGGCGTACATGCCGGTGATCGTGCCGAGCATCAGCACCGAGGCGAGCTCGGTGCCGAGGGCGGTGGAGAGCCGGCCGGGCCAGAAGATGCCGAGCAGCCCGGCGACGCCGGCGACGACGAGGCCGAACTCCCACCCCACCTGGATGGGACCCGGCATCGCCATCTCCACCGACTGCGGTCGGACGTCCAGGGCGATCAGGAGGAGCCCGCAGACGGGGGCGGTCACCATGACGGTGATCTCGAAGGGCTGGTGCCGCGGGCGGATGCGGGTGTGGGGCACGGCGGCTCCTTGGTGGTGATGGCCCACCACCTCGTCGAGGCGGCCCGTCGGGCCGGGCGGGCGCCCGACCGTGAGGGGGTGTGCCGGGAGGGCCCGCTCCCGCTGGCCCGGTCGGCTCGGCGGCCCGCCCGACGGGTCGGGCGGCGCGTGGGTGACCGGGAGTGGCGGCAGGCCGGCATTGGCCCGTCGATGTCCCAAGTCGTACCACTCCCACGGAGGCTCCGTCCACCCCGGATCTGTCATAAAACCGCAGGTCAGCGCGTTTGGGAGTCGCCGATCGGGCCGGCCGGCGTGACAGCGGGCCCTAGGCTGGTCGGCGTGTCGGGAGCGTGGCGGGTCGTGTTGGGGACGTGGGCGTACGCGCTCACCCACCTGGCCCTGCTCGCCGACCGTCCGGCCGGGCTGCTCGCCGGGGCCGCGCTGACCGCCGTCGTGCTGCTCGCCGCCGTGCTCGCGCTGCACGCGGTGGTCGGCGTCGGCGCTCCCCGGGCCGGCCGCGCCGCCGCCCTGCGGGCCCGGGCCCGCCGTCGCCGGGTGCCCCGGCAGGTCGATCCGGACGCCGCCGGGCGTCCCCGCCCCCGGGCGCCCGGGGCCGTTCCCTCGGCCGCGTAGCGCCGCCGCCGCGCGGCCGATTCCGCCGTCACCCGAGGCTCGGCGACGCCCTGTCGTCCCGTCGGGCCGTCACCCGGAATCGGAACGAGGGGTCACCATGCTCGCCTTCGCACCACTGCACGACGCCGTCGACGCCGCCGGCGGAGCACTCTCCTGGCTCACCACCCTGCTCGCACCGCTGGCGGGCGGCGCCGCCACCGCCGCCGCGATCGTCGTCCTCACCGTGGCCGTCCGGCTGCTGATCTCGCCGCTGACCGTCGCGCAGGTTCGCGGGGAGCGGCGTCGCGCGGCGCTCGCCCCCGAGGTCCGCGACCTTCAGCGGCGGTACGCGCACGACCCCGCCCGGTTGCAGGGCGAGTTGTTCGCGCTCTACCGGGCCAACGGCGCCAGCCCGGTCGCCGGCTGCCTGCCGATGCTGCTCCAGGCGCCGGTCCTGCTGGTCATGTACCGGCTTTTCACGACCGCCGACGGCGGCACGGGGCCGCTCGCCGAGCGGCTCGCCGGGGTGCCGCTGGGTCACCACCTCGGCGACGGCCTGGGCGGCGCGGTGCTGCCGCTGTTCGGCGTGCTGCTGGCAGCCCTGCTCGCCCTCGCGTGGTGGACGTCGCGGCGGATGCGGCGTGCCGCGGCCGCGACCGGCACGGTGGCCGGCACGCCGACGGAGGGACCGGGGGCGGCGGTGCTCGGCCGGCTGCTGCCGCTGCTGCCGTACGCGACCGTGCTGGTGGCGCTGGTGCTGCCGCTGGCCGCGGTGATCTACCTGGTCACCACGACCGCCTGGTCGGCGCTGGAGCAGGCGGTGCTGCGCCGCCCGCAGGTCGCGCCGGCAGGCATCGATCGACATTGACATCTGTCGGGTCGGCACGTACAACTCGTGAGAGAGCGCTCTCTCGACCCGTCCCCGCAGAGAGGCACGTCCATGACACCTGCCCCGGCGGCCCCCGCCGCCCCGCCCCCACGACGCCGGCCGGCCCTGGCGTCGGCCCTGCTCGCCGTTGTCGCCACCACCGCCCTGGCCGGGATGACCGTGACCGCGAACGCTGCCGTTCCGGCACCCGCGCCCGGCTGGAGTCTGGTGTGGAGCGACGACTTCACCGGCGCGGCCGGCACGCTGCCGTCCGCCGCGAACTGGATCATCGACACCGGCACCAGCTACCCCGGTGGCCCGCCCAACTGGGGCACCGGCGAGATCCAGACCTACACCGACAGCACCGCGAACGTCAGCCACGACGGCGGCGGCAACCTGCGGATCACCCCGCTGCGCGACGCCTCCGGCCGCTGGACCTCCGCCCGCATCGAGACCGTACGCAGCAACTTCAAGCCCCCCTCCGGCGGCGTGCTCGCCATCGAGGGCCGGATCCAGATGCCGAACGTGACCGGGGCCCAGGCGGCCGGCTACTGGCCGGCGTTCTGGGCGCTCGGCTCGCCCTACCAGGGCAACTACCAGAACTGGCCGGGCATCGGCGAGTTCGACGTGATGGAGAACGTCAACGGGATCAACTCGGTCTGGGGCGTGCTGCACTGCGGCGTGGCCCCCGGCGGGCCGTGCGACGAGTTCAACGGCATCGGCGCGTCCCGGCCCTGTCCCGGCAGCACCTGCCAGTCCGCGTACCACACCTACCGCTTCGAGTGGGACGCCTCGGTCAGCCCGCAGCAACTGCGCTGGTACGTCGACGGCCAGCTCTACCACACGGTGAGCCAGTCCCGGGTCGGCGAGCCGTACTGGTCGCAGATGACCGGCCACGCCGGCTACTTCCTGCTGCTGAACGTGGCGATGGGCGGGGCCTTCCCGAACGGGGTCGCGGGTTCGGCCACGCCGACGGCCGCCACCGTCCCCGGCCGGCCGATGCTGGTCGACTACGTGGCCGTCTACAGCCGGGGCGGCGGCACCACCCCGCCGCCGACGACCCCGCCTCCCGGTGGCGTGCGGGACGCGTACGCGACGATCCAGGCGGAGTCGTTCAGCGCGCAGAACGGAGTGATCGTCGAGGCGTGCGCCGAGGGCGGCCAGAACATCGGCGCGCTGCGCGACGGCGACTGGGTGCGCTTCGACAACGTCGAGTTCGGCGCCACCCCGCCGCGCGACTTCGTCGCCCGGGTCGCCTCCGGCGCGGCGGGCGGGGTCAGCGGCCTGGTGGAGGTCCGGCTGGACAGCCCGACCGGCCCGCCGATCGGCAGCTTCGCGATCGCCAACACGGGGGGCTGGCAGAGCTGGCGCTCGGTGCCCGGCAACGTCGCCGGACCGACCGGCCGCCGGACGGTCTACCTGACCTTCACCAGCGGCCAGCCCGCCGACTTCGTCAACGTCAACTGGTTCACCTTCCGCCGCTGAGCCGCGGGGAACCCGGGCGGTCGCCGCCCGGGTTCCCCTGCCGACCACCCCTGGACAGAAACAGTTAACAGTCCTAATAATAGGCGTCAATGTTGATGCCAATGGATGTCGTCCGGGTGTGGAGGGTGCTGTGAAACGGTCCAGGTCTCTGGTGTTGTCGCTGGTCACCGCCGTGGTCGCGGCGGTCGGGGCGGTGTGGGTGGCGATGCCGGCGTTCGCCGCCGGGGCCACCGCGAGCTTCGTCAAGACGTCCGACTGGGGGTCGGGCTGGGAGGGGAAGTACACGATCACCAACGGCGGCGGCACCACCGTCGACGGCTGGGCCGTCACCTTCGACCTGCCGGCCGGGACGACTGTCGGCTCGTACTGGGACGCCCTGCTGACCTCGTCGGGCCAGCGGTACACCTTCACCAACCGGTCCTGGAACGGCAGCATCGCCCCGGGCGCCTCCGTCTCGTTCGGCTTCCTGGGCAACGGGCCCGGCGCCCCGGCCAACTGCCAGCTCAACGGCGCGTCGTGCGGTGACGGCACCGCCCCGCCCACCACCGCGCCCCCGACGACGGCGCCGCCGACCACGCCGCCCCCGACCAGCCCGCCGCCGAACACCGGGCTGCCGAAGCACATCCTCACCGGGTACTGGCACAACTTCGACAACCCCGCCGTGGAACTGCGGCTGCGCGACGTGCCCGCCGAGTACGACGTGGTCGCGGTCGCGTTCGCCGAGGCCACCGCCACTCCCGGCGCCGTCACCTTCGCCGTCGACCCGGGGCTCTCCGCCGCCCTCGGCGGCTACACCGACGCGGACTTCTCCGCCGACGTGCGCGCCCTCCAGTCCCGGGGCAAGAAGGTGATCATCTCGGTGGGCGGCGAGACGGGCCGGGTGGCGGTCAACGACGCCGCCTCCGCCGCGGCGTTCAGCGACAGCGTGCACGCCCTGATCCAGCGGTACGGCTTCGACGGCGTCGACATCGACCTGGAGAACGGGCTGAACCCGACCTACATGGCGCAGGCGTTGCGCTCGCTGCGGGCCAAGGTCGGCAGCCGCCTCATCATCGCGATGGCCCCGCAGACCATCGACATGCAGTCCCCGGGCAGCAGCTACTTCAAGCTCGCGCTCGACATCAAGGACATCCTCACCGTCGTGAACACCCAGTTCTACAACTCGGGGGCGATGCTCGGCTGCGACCGCAACGCCGCGTACGCCCAGGGGACGGTGAACTTCGTCGTCGCGCTGGCCTGCATCCAGTTGGAGGCCGGGCTGCGTCCCGACCAGGTCGGTCTCGGCCTGCCGGCCGGACCGGGCGCGGCCGGTGGCGGCGTCGTCGCGCCGAGCGTGGTGAACGCGGCGCTGGACTGCCTGGCCCGCGGCACCAACTGCGGCAGCTTCCGCCCCCCGCGCACCTACCCGGGCATCCGCGGCGCGATGACCTGGTCCGTCAACTGGGACGTGACCAACGGCAACGCCTTCGCCCGCACGGTGGCCCCCCACCTCGCCACCCTGCCCTGACGGCCCGGTCAGCGGGTGGCGGCGCCGGCGCGGTCGCGGTGGCGGGCGCGCCGGCGGCGGGACTTCTTGACCGCCCACCAGGCGATCATCACCACGAGGACGGCGACGATGCCGTAGTCGAACCAGTCGCTGTACCGCTCGATCTGCTGCCAGCGGGAGCCGAGGGCGTAGCCCAGGCCGACGAAGATCGAGTTCCAGACGCCGCTGCCCAGCGTCGTGAAGGCGACGAACTCGGGCAGCGGCATGCGGTTGGCCCCGGCGGGAATGGAGACCAGGCTGCGCACCACCGGGATCATCCGGCCGAAGAGCACCGCCCACCGGCCGTGCCGCTCGAACCAGCGGTCCGCCTTCTCCAGGTCGTCCCGGTCGACCAGCGGCAGCCGGTCCAGCCAGCGCTTGAGCCGGTCCTCGCCGGCGACCGCGCCCAGCCAGTAGAGGACGAGCGCCCCCACCAGGGAGCCGGCGGTGGCGGCGAGCACCACCAGCACCACGTTGAACCGTCCCTCGCCGGCCAGGTAGCCGGCCATCGCCAGGACGATCTCGCTCGGGATCGGCGGGATGATGCTCTCCAGGGCGACCAGCAGCGCCACGCCGAACGCGCCGGCGGCGTCGATGACCCCCGCCACCCATCCGGTCAGCCCGCCGAGCCGGGTCGGGTCGACGTTCTCGGCGAGTGCCATCGCGATCCTTTCGCCGGGTCCGGGGGATCAGAGTCCTCTACCCCGCGACCCGCCGGTCACACCTGCCCGTGTCCGGAGCCACGCCGGCTCAGCCCTCCGGGTGCAGCGCCGCGTCGGCGGGCCCCCGCCGCCACCCGGTGAACCGGACCCGCAGCCCCGCCCGGGTGGGGGAGCAGCAGTACGGCCCGGCCGTCGCCACCGCCTCCGGCGGCAGCGGGGCGAGCCGGACCAGCCGCCACGGCCCGCCGCCGGCCCGGGCCCGCACGGTGAGCGCGTCCCGGTCGCGGCTGACCCGGACGGTGACCTCCCGCCCGGCCCACTCCGGCACCGGGGCGACCGACCAGTCGGACACCTCCCGGGTCACCACGGCGCCGACCTGCGGCAGGCCGTCGCTGACCTCCACCCCGGCCTTCACCCAGTTCCGCTCGTCGACGCGGACCAGCGCGCCGGCCTGGTCGAACTGCGCGCCGTAGTCGAGGTGGAAGGCCACCTCCACCGCGTCGCCGACGGGCAGCGGCGCGAGCAACGCCGGGGCGTCGTCGTGCACGAAGCCGTACGAGGTGTGCCGCCACAGGTCGCTGCCCCCGGCCGGCTCCACCAGCAGTTCGCCGGCCGGCCCGTGCTCGACCCGCACCGGCTCGTTCCACCACTCGCCCTCGGCCCAGTCGACTTCACGCGCTCCGTCTCCCATGCCGGCGACCGTACCGCCGTCCGGGCCGCGCGCCGCCGCCCGGTTCACGCGCGCTGCTGCCCGGTCCCGCGTTTGCCGGGCGCGGGGATCGGAGACATTAGGTCGGCATGGCTGACAGGTGGTACTCCGAGGCCGTCGTCTACTGCCTCGACATCGACACATACGCGGACTCCGACGGCGACGGCGTCGGCGACATCCGGGGCCTGATCGGCCGACTCGACTATCTCGCCCGGCTGGGCGTCACCTGCCTCTGGCTGCACCCCGTCCACCCGTCGCCCAACCGCGACGACGGCTACGACGCCACCGACTTCTACAACGTCGACCCGCGCTTCGGCACCCTCGGCGACTTCGCCGAGCTGCTGCACCAGGCGCAGAACCGCGGCATCCGGGTGATCATCGACCTGGTCGTGAACCACACCTCGGACGAGCACCCCTGGTTCCAGTCCGCCCGCTCCTCGCCGGACTCGCCGTACCGCGACTGGTACGTCTGGTCGGACCAGGAGCCGGACGACCGCCACCAGGGCATGGTCTTCCCCGGCGAGCAGAACGAGACCTGGACCTACGACCGGACCGCCAAGGCCTGGTTCTACCACCGGTTCTACAAGTTCCAGCCGGACCTCAACTTCGCCAACCCGGAGGTGCGCGAGGAGATCAAGAAGATCGTCTCGTTCTGGCTCCAGCTCGGCGTCTCCGGCTTCCGGATGGACGCCGTGCCGTTCATCATCGAGCTGACCGAGGCGGGCAACCCGAACTCCCCGAAGGACTTCGACTTCCTCACCGAGCTGCGCCAGCACGTGCAGTGGCGCCGGGGCGACGCCGTCCTGCTCGCCGAGGCCAACGTGGAGCCCGACCAGCTCCCGACCTTCTTCGCCGACGCCGGCGGCTCGGCGAACCGCCTGCACATGCTCTTCGACTTCATGCTCAACGGGCGGCTGATGCTGGCCCTGGCCCGGCAGGACCCGGAGCCGATCATCGAGGCGCTGCGGGACACCCCCGCGCTGCCCGAGGGCGGGCAGTGGGCCACCTTCCTGCGCAACCACGACGAGATCGACCTGTCCCGGCTCACCGCCGAACAGCGCAACCAGGTGTACGCGGAGTTCGGCCCCGACGAGAACATGCGCATCTACGACCGGGGCATCCGCCGCCGGCTCGCCTCGATGCTCGGCAACGACCGCCGGCGCATCGAGCTGGCGTACTCGCTCCAGTTCTCGCTGCGCGGCACGCCGGTGCTGCGCTACGGCGAGGAGATCGGCATGGGGGAGGACCTGTCGCTGCCCGGCCGGGAGGCGATCCGCACCCCGATGCAGTGGTCGTACCAGCCGAACGCCGGCTTCTCCACGGCCGACCCGGAGAAGCTGGTCCGCCCGGTGATCGACAAGGGCGACTTCGGCTACGAGAAGGTCAACGTGACCGCCCAGCGCAGCGACCCCAGGTCGCTGCTCGCCTGGTTCGAACGGATGATCCGTACGCTCCGCGAAGCACCCGAGGTGGGCTCCGGCTCGACCACGCACATCGACGTGGCGATGCCGCCGGGCGTGCTGGCGCACCGGGCCGACGGGCGGACCGGGACGATGGTCTTCCTGCACAACCTCGGCACCTCCGACGCCGAGGTGGACCTGAGCGTGCTGGAGCCGGAGGCGGACCTCCCCGTCGACGTCCTCGCCGACCGCAACTACGGCGGGGTCGGCAAGCTGGACCGCCTCAAGCTGGCCGGCCACGGCTACCGGTGGATCCGCCTCTGCCGGGGCCGCGGCCTCTGACCCCGGTTACCTGTCGACCGGTCGTCCGCCCCACCTCGGCGGACGACCGGTCACTCCCGCCAGCCGGCCAGTTCGACCCCCTTGGCGAGTTCGACCCGGAAGCCCATGGTGATCTCGCCGCTCTCGCCCGGCCCGAGGCGCAGCCGCCAGGTCAGCTCGCCCAGCTCGGTACGCTCGGCCGGCGGCGGGGCGAGCGTGGCTTCCCGGACGACCACCGCCTCGTCGCGGGACACCGGAAGCTGGTCGCGTACCTCCACCGTCGCCGCCTGGGGCGTGTGGTTGGCGACGCTGATCCGGTACTCCACCTCCCGTCGCCGGGTCGAGCCGAGCGTGGCCCGGGTGTCTGCGCGCCGACCCAGCTTCCGCTCCACCCGTACCCGGTCGTCCACCCCGAGCGCCAGTTCGGTCTCCTCGCCGGGCGCCCACGTCGACAGCCGGGTGGCCGCGACGAAGTCGGCGCCGTGGAAGACCGCCGCCGGGCCGGGGAGCAGCGTGTGCGCCGAGGTGTTGCGGACCGTCGCACGCAGGTGCGCCTCGGCCGCGCGGACCGGCGCGGTCACGTGGTCCAGCCGGGCCGGCAGCTCCAGCACGGCGATGGTGGCCCGGTGCGCGCTGCCGTCCGCCGGCACCGCGACCGGGCGGGCCGGCCGGTAGGTGGCGGCGGTGACCCCCTGCTCCACCGTGGCCACGCTCTCCCGCACCCTGGGGCGCGGCGGGGCGGACCGGGCCACACCACCCGCGGCGGCCGGCGCCGCGCCGGGCGCCGGCGGTGGCGGCAGCGCGCCGAAGCTCGCCGTCGACACGGGCATCGGCGGTACCGGCCGGGCCCGGTCGAGATACCAGGGCGACAGTTCGGGTACGCCGGTCGCCGCTGCCGGGCGGGCGGTCGAGAGCTGGAGTTCGCACTCCGGCCAGTCCTCGCCGGTGTCCTGGCTGACCAGGCCGAACCAGGTGACGGTCATGGTGTCGTCGACCAGCCGCAGGTCGTAGGAGGGCTGCCAGCGGGCCCCGTCGACCAGGTAGGTCAGCTCCAGGTCCAGCTCGGCGTCGTCGGCGTCCACCGCCACGGTCACCTCGGCGGCCAGCCGGTCCGGTTCCCGCTTGCCGTTCGCCGCCGCCAACTGCCGCTCGACGGCCGCCAGCTCCTCGGTCAGGTCGGCACGTCGCCGGGCCAACCCGCGCCGGCGGCTGCGGGAGTCGGCGAGCTGGCCGGCCACCGAGTCGGCGAAGCCGGCGACGTCGGTCGGGGCGGCGTCACCGGAGGCCAACGCGCGGGCGTACGTGCCGCCGGCCCGCTCGGCCAGCAGGCCGATGAACTGCCCCCGCTGCGCCTCGATCTCGTCCGCGTCGTCGACCTCGGCCAGCTCGTCGGCCAGCTCGCGGCTCCGCTGCTCCAGCTCGCGGACCTGTCCGTCGGTGCTGCGTGCCTGCCGCCACGTCGTCACGTCCACGCCGAGCACGGTGACCGCGCCCCGGCCGCCGACCCGGACCGAGTCCCGCCGCAGACCCAGCGGCAACGGTGCGACACGTACGCGGTGCTCGCCGGCGGCCAGCCGGGTGCTGCCCCGGCGGGTGACCCGGGCCCGGTCCGGGTAGACGGTGACACCGACGACGGGTGCTTCGATCTCCACTGCGTTCACGGCGGCGACGGTAGCCGAACCGTGCTCGTAACCCCGGCAGGCCGCCGCGGGGTGTCGGCAGGACCGGCGTCCCGCGCCCGGCCGGCCCGCCGTACGCCTGGGTTAAGCTCCTCCGATCGAGCGGAAGTTACCGGGAGGTAGGCATGTCGGAGGAGCAGCGGGTCGCCATCGTCACGGGGGCGGCGCGGGGGATCGGGGCGGCCACCGCCCGCCGGCTGGCCGCCGACGGCCTCGCGGTCGCGGTGGTCGACATCGACGAGTCGGCGACCAAGGACACGGTGGACGCGATCGCCGCCACCGGTGGCCGGGCGCTCGGCGTCGGCGCCGACGTGTCCGACCGGGCCCAGGTCGAGGCGGCCGTGGAGCGGGTCGCCGCCGGGCTGGGCGCGCCGACCGTGCTGGTGAACAACGCCGGCGTGCTGCGCGACAACCTGCTGTTCAAGATGAGCGACACCGACTGGGACACGGTCATGGGCGTGCACCTGCGCGGCGCGTTCCTGTTCAGCCAGGCGGCCCAGAAGCACATGGTCGAGCAGAAGTGGGGCCGGATCGTCAACCTCTCCAGCACCTCCGCGCTGGGCAACCGGGGCCAGGCGAACTACTCCGCCGCGAAGGCCGGCCTCCAGGGCTTCACCAAGACGCTCGCCATCGAGCTGGGCCCGTTCGGGGTGACCGTCAACGCGGTCGCGCCCGGCTTCATCGTCACCGACATGACCGCCGCCACCGCCGCCCGGATGAAGGTCGACTTCGACGACCTCCAGAAGCACGCCGCGGCGGAGATCCCGGTCCGCCGCCCCGGCCGGCCGGAGGACGTCGCGCACACCATCTCGTTCCTGGTCAGCGAGGGAGCGTCCTTCGTCTCCGGCCAGGTCATCTACGTCGCCGGCGGCCCCAAGGACTGACCCGCCCCCCGCCACGTCCCACCCCGTCCGGGCGAGGCGGGGTGGGTCAGGCGCGGGCGGTGCGGGTGCGCCAGAGCCAGAGCAGGCCGAGCACCGGCAGGACCAGCGGGATGTAGCCGTACCCGCTGCCGAACCGCGACCAGACCGTCTCGTCCGGGAACAGCTCCGGGTCGGCCACGCTGAGGATGCCGACGCCGAGCACCCCGGCCAGTTCCACCGTGCAGCACGCCAGGGCGACGCGCCGGCCGGCGGCACCCGCGCGCGCCAGCCCCACCGCCGCGACGATGTAGATGGCCGCGGCGAGCGCCGAGAGCAGGTACGCCACCGGGGCCTCGTCGAACCTCGTGGCGATCTGGAGGCCGGCGCGGCTGGTGGCGGCGATCGCGAAGAGCAGGTAGACCGCGATCAGCAGCCGACCCGGGCCGGCGTTGGTCCGCGTCCGTTCCGGGGCCCGCACCTCAGCCACCCAGCACCTCCCACGTCTGTTGCAGCCGCACGACGACCACCGGCGTGACCAGGCAGACCGCGCAGACGATGGCCGAGCCCCAGCGGGTCGGCTCCATCCGGGCCAGCACCCAGGCCAGCGGCGGCAGGCAGACCAGCGTCGCCAGGTAACCGAAGAAGGCCCCCGGCTCCCCGGGGCGCTCGCCGCCGCCGAGGGCGACCCCCGCCACCACCGCGAGCACGAGCAGCGCCGCCTCCAGCAGGGCCAGGCCGGCGAACTGCACCCGGTCCGGCGCGCGGTGGCGCAGCGTCGCCACCAGGGCCCAGGCGGCGACGAGGAGCGAGAGCACGATCGAGGCGGTCGCGAGGAGCCCGTCCACCGGCGAACCGGCCGAGGCTGCGCTGGTCATCGGGGCCACCCGGGGCTCGGTTCGGTCACCGGCACAGCCTACTAACCCGCGTAGTACACCCCGCCACCCGCCGCCCCGGACACCCCGAATAGGCCCGGTCACGCGGGCGAGCGCCGGGGCGGGCGACTAGCGTGGACCGGGGCCGCGGGGTGCTGCCGTGGCGCGACGACGACGGTGGGGGTTCTCGTGGTGCGGTTCGGGTTGTTCGGCACCGGTCACTGGGCGGCGGAGACGCACGGCGCGGCGCTGCACGCGCACCCGGGGGCCACGATCGCCGGGGTGTGGGGCCGCGACCCGGGCAAGGCCGCCAGCCTGGCCGACCGCTACGGGGCGCCGGCGTTCACCGACGTCGACGCGCTGCTCGACGCCTGCGACGCGGTCGCGGTGGCCCTCCCGCCGGACATCCAGGCCGACATCGCGGTCCGCGCGGCCGCCGCCGGTCGGCACCTGCTGCTGGACAAGCCGCTCGCGTTGAGCGTCGCCGACGCCGACCGGGTGGTCAACGCCGCGCAGGCGGCCGGCGTCGCCTCCGTGGTCTTCTTCACCGGCCGCTACCAGCCGGACATCGCCGCCTTCCTGGCCTCGACCGCCGCCGTCGGCGGGTGGCACACCGCGAAGGCGGTCCGGTTCGGCTCGATCTTCCAGCCGAGCAGCCCGTACGGCGCCTCGCCCTGGCGGCGGCAGCACGGCGCGCTCTGGGACGTCGGCCCGCACGCGCTGTCGGTCATCCTGCCGGTGCTCGGCCGGGTCACCCGGGTCGCCGCGATGGACGGGCCGCGCGGGCTCGTCCACCTGCTGCTCACCCACGACGGGGGAGCGACGAGCACGATCTCGCTGACCCTGGACGCCCCGCCCGAGGCGGTGAGCCGGGAGTTCGTCTTCTACGGCGAGAACGGCATCGAGACCCTCCCGGCCGGCGCGGGCGACTCGGCCACCGCGTTCGGGGTGGCGATCGACCAGTTGCTGGAGGAGATCGGGTCGGGCACCCGGGACCACCGCTGCGACGTGCGCTTCGGCCGCGAGGTCGTCGCCGTGCTCGCCGCCGCCGAGACCGCCCGCGCCGAGGGCCGCACCGTCGACCTCCCGGTTTGAGGGCCGCACCGTCGACCTGCCGGCTGAGGCGGAAAAGGGGTCGCCGGGCGGCGACGACGGAGCTAGGGTCGCGGGCATGTCCGCGCACGCTCTGATCGAGGGGGTCGGCACGCCGGCCGCCTTCGGGCCACTGCTGGCCCGCCTGCGAGTCCGGCGTCCGGCCCTGGCCGACGCGACCCGCGACTGATCCCGCACCGCACGCACGGCGCCCTCCGCCCGGTCCTGGCCGGGCCATCGGCGCCGCCCCACCGCCGCCCCGGGTGACACCCCGGGGTGAGTGCCGCCGTCGGCGCCACCCCGGTCACCCGCCCGGGTGACGTGCCGCGCGCCACCCCCGTCTCCGGCCGGGCGGTGGCGTGCCGCGCCGACCCCGGTCTCCGGCCGAGCGGTGGGTGCCGCCGTGCGCCGCCGAGCCGCAGTCCCCGCGCCACGCCCAGGGCCGTCCGAGTCCACTCTTCCCTCGGACAGGCCCCCTTCCGGCTGCCTGTCCGCTCCGTCGCCGCACGGCGACAGACAGGACGACGACCCGTGGCGCCCCGCCGTACCCGAGCAACCGAACGCGACCGCTCCCGGCGCGTACTCTCCCAGAACTTCCTCGTCGACCCGGCCGCGATCGCCCGGCTGGTGCACGCCGCCCGACCCCGGCCCGACCGGCTCCTGCTGGAGGTGGGCGCCGGCCGGGGCCAGCTCACCCGGCCGCTCGCCGCCCGCTGCCGGCACCTGCTGGCGTACGAGGTGGACCCCGCCGCCGGCGCCGAGCTGGCCAGGATCTGCGCCGGCCTGCCGAACGTCACCCACCGCCAGGCCGACTTCCTGACCGCGACGCCCCCGCCGGAGGAGTTCGACGTGGTCGGCAACATTCCCTGGTCGCTCACCTCGGCCGCGGTGCGGTGGTGCCTGGCCGCGCCCGGGCTGCGCGCGGCGACCCTGCTCACCCAGCTCGAGTACGCCCGACGCCGCAGCGGCGACTACGGCCGGTGGACCCGGCTCACCGTCCTGACCTGGCCGGAGTTCGGCTGGCGGCTCGCCGGGCGGGTGCCCCGCACCGCGTTCCGCCCGGTGCCCGGGGTGGACGCCGGCATCCTGCGCGTCGAGCGGCGGCTGGAGCCGCTGCTGGCCGCGGCGGCGCTGCCCGCGTACCGGCGGATGGTGGAGATCGGCTTCGACGGGGTCGGCGGCTCGCTCGCGGCCTCGCTGGGCCGGCACCACCCGCGGGCGCGGCTGGCGGCGGCGCTGCGGGCGACGCGGCTCGACCCGGCCACCCCGGTCGGGCACGTCTGGCCGGAGCAGTGGCTGGTGCTGTTCCGGCTGCTGCACGCCAGGTGAGCCGGCCAGCCGCTGGGGTGTGGCGTGCGGGCTTCCGCCCGGCCGGGGGCGGCGGTCGTGCCGCGGTCAGGCCAGCGTGTTCAGGGCCTCGCTCAGCTCGGCGGGGGAGTCGAACTCCTCCCTCGGCAGGGACCGGAGCATCTGGAGCATCTCCGTGCTGACCCCGTTCTCCTGGCCCCAGCGGACCAGGTCCTCCCGGGAGACCGGGTAGTCGAGTCCGGCCAGGTACTCCTGCAACTGCACGCCGGTGACGGTCATGCCGACGGGCTACCCGCTCAGCCCGCCGGCACACCGCCCGTGCCCCGCGGACCCCGGCCCCACGCCCCGCTCGGGTCCGGCCCTCGCGCCCCGGGTCCCGCTCAATGCCCGGTCGGTCCGGTCCCGCGCGGCCCACGTCGCGCGGGACCGGCGGGGTGGCCGTCCCGCGCGACGGCCGGCGGTTTGCCCGGCGACACGCCGGGTAGCCGCCCGCCATGCTGGTTCAGCGGCTCGGCGCGCCGAGCGACTTCGACCCGTTGCTGGAGCGCGTCCGGGACGCCCGGATCGTGATGATCGGTGAGGCGACGCACGGCAGCTACGACTACTACCGGCTGCGCGAACAGCTCACCCGCCGGCTGATCGCCGAGTGCGGCTTCTCCTTCGTCGCCGTGGAGGGGGACTGGCCCGACTGCGACCGCGTGCACCGATCCGTGACGGGCGCCCCGGGCGGGGCCACCGAGCCGCGCATGGCGCTGGAACGCTTCGAGCGGTGGCCGACCTGGATGTGGGCGAACGCCGAGGTCTCCCGGTTCTGCAGTTGGCTGCGGGCGTGGAACGTCGAGCGGCCCGAGGACGCCCGGGCCGGCTTCCACGGCCTGGACGTCTACAGCCTGTGGGAGTCGATGCAGGCGATCTTCGACTACCTCGGCGAGGAGGATCCGGCCTCGCTGGAGGCGGCGCAGGACGCGTACCGCTGCTTCGAGCCGTACGGCAAGCGGGTCGAGGAGTACGGCGCGGCCAGCCGGTTCGTCTCGGCGCGTTGCGAGGAGGAGGTCGTCCGGCTGCTGGCGCGTACCCGCGAACAGGCCGCCGCGGACGGCCCGGACAGCTTCTCGGCCTGGCAGAACGCGGAGGTGGTGGCCGGCGCGGAGCGCTACTACCGGGCCATGGTCCGGGGCGGCCCGGAGTCGTGGAACATCCGGGACACCCACATGGCGGACACGCTGGACCGGCTGCTGGACCGCTACGGCCCGGGCTCGCGGGGGATCGTCTGGGCGCACAACACCCACATCGGGGACGCCCGGGCCACCGACATGGCCGCCGACGGGTTGATCAACATCGGTCAGTTGGCCCGTGAGCGGCACGGGGCCGACGACGTGGTCCTGGTCGGCTTCGGCGGCTACCGGGGCACGGTGATCGCCGCGCCGCGCTGGGGCTCGCCGGCCGAGGCGATGGTGGTGCCGCCGGCCCGCCCGGGCTCGGTCGAGGGCCGGCTGCACGAGCTGATGCCGGAGCGGGCGGTGCTCGTCTTCGGCGGCGCCGACCAGCCGGGCTGGGTCACCGACACCGCCGACCACCGGGCGATCGGGGTGGTCTACGACCCGTCGTTCGAGTCCTGGGGCAACTACGTGCCGACCCGGCTGGGGGAGCGGTACGACGCCTTCGTCTGGTGCGACGAGACCACCACCCTGCACCCGCTGCCCGCCCTGACCACGCCCGGCGAGATGGAGACCTACCCGGCCGGCGTCTGACCGGCCGGGTAGGTGTCGGGCGGGTCAGGCGCGGGGGGCCACCGGGGTCTTCTCGTCGAGGTGGGCGCGCAGGCCCTCGCCCTCGATGTCGACGTTCGGCAGGGCCCTGTCCAGCCAGCGCGGCAGCCACCAGGCTGCCCGGCCGAGCAGCGACATCACCGCCGGGACGATCGTCATCCGCACCACGAACGCGTCGATGGCGACGCCGATCGCGAGCGCGAAGCCCATCGACTTGATCACCGGGTCGTCGAGGAAGACGAAGCCCCCGAACACCGAGATCATGATCAGGGCGGCGGCGGTGACCACCCGCGCCCCGTGCCCCATCCCGTTGATGGTCGCCTGCTGTGCGGTGTCGCCGTGCACGAAGTCCTCCCGCATCCGGGAGACCAGGAAGACCTCGTAGTCCATCGCCAGCCCGAACAGGATGCCGATCAGCAGGATCGGCAGGAAGCTGACCAGCGGGCCGGGCGTGTCCAGGCCGACCAGGTCGGCGAGGTGGCCCTGCTGGAACACCGCCACGGTGATGCCGAACGTCGCGGCGACGGTGAGCAGGAAGCCCAGCGCGGCCTTGACCGGCACCAGTAGCGAGCGGAAGACCAGCATCAGCAGCAGCACCGAGAGCCCGACCACCAGCAGCAGGTAGACCGGCAGGGCGTCGGAGAGCTTCTCGGAGACGTCGATGCCGATGGCGGTCGCGCCGGTCAGCAGCACGTCCACGTCGCGGAACTCGCCGACCGCGGCCCGGACGTCGTTGACCAGGGTCTCCGTGGCCTCGTCGGTCGGCCCCGTCTTCGGCACCACGCCGAGCAGCGCGGTGCGGCCGTCCGGGCTGAGCTGCGGCGGGGCCACCGCGAGGACGTTCTCGGTGCGCTGGATCAGCGCGGTGACCTGCGGGACCGCGGCCGAGGTGGCCTGCGGGGTGTCCCCGGCGACCACCACCGCGAGGCGGCCGGTGAAGCCCGGCCCGAAGCCCTCGGTGATCAGGTCGTTGGATGCCCGGGCGGGCGAGCCGACCGGCGCGGTGCCCGCGTCGGGCAGTGCCAGCCGCATGTCCGGCGTGGGTAGCGCGAGCAGGCCCAGCCCGAGCAGCCCGACCAGGATGACGGGGATCCGGAACCGGGTGACGGCGCGCGCCCAGCGGAACCCGAGCCCGGACCGGTCCTCGGCCGCCGGCGCCGCGGCGCCGGCGGCCGCCCCGTCCCCGGCCGGCACGGACGAGCGCAGCCCGCGGGGGAGCACCCGGCGGCCGGCGAAGCCGAGCAGGGCGGGCTGGAGCGTGATCGCGACCAGCACCGCGACGGTGACCGTGGCGGCGGCGGCCAGACCCATCACGGTCAGGAACGGGATGTTGACCACGGCCAGGCCGGCCAGCGCGATGACCACGGTGGCCCCGGCGAAGAGCACTGCCGAGCCGGCGGTGCCCACCGCGCGGCCCACCGCCTCGTCCGGCGGCAGGCCCTCGATCAGGTTCTGCCGGTAGCGGGAGGTGATGAACAGCGAGTAGTCGATGCCGACCGCGAGGCCGAGCATCAGGGCGAGGATCGGCGCGGTGCTGGTCAGGTCGACCACGCTGCTCAGTGCGAAGAGGCCGGCCATGCCGACGCCGACGCCGATCAGGGCGTTCAGCATGGTCATCCCGGCCGCCACCAGCGACCCGAACGTGACCACCAGGACGATCGCGGCGATCGCGACACCGATCGCCTCGGTCGAGCCGACCTCCGGCACGGCGCTGAGCACCTCGCCGCCGGGCGCGACCTCCCAGCCCTGGGCCTCGGCCCGCGAGCCGACCTGCTCGTACGCGTCGCGCTGGGCGTCGGTCACCTCGTCGGCTCCGGTGGCGAACTGGACCTGGACCAGCGCGTACCGGCCGTCGGGGGAGACCGCCCCCACCTGGAACGGGTCGACGGCGCCGACCACCCCGGGCAGCGTCGCGGCCTCCTGGGCGAGTTCCTTCACCACGGCCTGTCCCTGCGGGCTGCCGAGCGCGCCGTCGGCCGGTGCCTTGACCGCGATGGTGCCGGTCGCGCCGCTGGCCGCCGGGAACTGCTCGGCGAGCAGGTCCAGGGCGCGCTGGGACTCCGTGCCGGGCATGGTGAAGTTGTCCGCCATCGGGCCGCGCAGGGTCGCGGCGGCGAGGCCGAGTCCGACGAGTACGACGAGCCAGATCGCCGCGACGAGTCGCCGCCGGCGCATCGAGCCCCGGCCGAGCCGGTAGAGCAGGGTCGCCATGAGTTCCTTGTCCTCGGTCGTGGTGGTTGGGAACGAGTCAGTCGACGGGCTCCAGCGCCCGTCGTACGAGTGCCAGCAGGGCGGCGCGCAGCTCCTCGTCGGGTACGTCGACGAACTCGCCGCACGTCTCGGAGATGCCGGCGAGCAGCACCAGCGCCGTGATCCGGGCGGAGGGGCGTTCCGGTTGCCCGGCGAACGCGTCGATCAACCGCTCGGAGATCCGCTGGATGTGCGCGAAGGCGGGCTGCTGGAGCAGTTCCGGGAACTCGCCCCGGAGCAGGGCGATCTCGCGCCGGAACCGGACCGCGAGGTCGACGAAGCCCTCGGCGGCGACCCGCTGGGCGTCGGCCCCCCGGTGCGCGGCGATCCGCTCGTCGAGCGCCTCGAGGACCTCGATGGGCCGGGCCATCAGCTCGGTGAGGATGGCCTCCTTGTTGGCGAAGTGGTAGAGCACCGCCGCCTTGGAGCAGCCCACCTCCCGGGCGATGTCCTGCAACGAGGTGCCCCGGTAGCCGGTCACCGCGAAGCGTCGCGCCGCCGCCGCCAGGATGTCGTCGTGTGTCTCCGGTACCGCCCGCGCCATGCCGGTCCACCTCCCCGAACCAGCATGCCTGACCGATCGGTCAGAGCCTGACCGATCGGTCAGATCGAAGGCGTGGCGTTCCCCACAGGCCGTCGGGTGTGCTGCGGGCCGACGCCCTCCGGCGCCGGTCCGGCCGAGGTTCAGCGGGCGCCGGACGGGCCAGGGTCGTCGCCTAGCCCGCCTCGCCGTGCGCCCGGTCGTACGCGTCGCGCGCGTCGGCGATCGCGGTGCGGTGCCGCTCGGCCCAGTTGGTCAGGGCGACGAGCGAGTCGTAGAGCTCCAGCGCCATGGGGGTGGCGGTGTACTCCACCTTCGGCGGCACGGTCGGATAGACCGTCCGGCGCAGCAGGCCGTCGCGTTCCAGGTTGCGCAGGGTCAGGGTGAGCATCCGGCGGCTGATCCCCTCCACCGTGCGCTCCAACTCGGTGAAGCGCACCGGCCCCTGGGAGGCGGCGACCAGGATGCCGATGCTCCACTTGCCACCCACCCGGTCGAGCACCTCGCGGACGGTGCACGCCCTGGCCTGGCCGGGGGTGAAGGGCGCGTCGCCGGCCGCGCACGCCTGGACCCCGTCCACGGGCACATCGGTGTTCCCCTGGGACATGAAAGTGCCTCCTTACGCTCCGCCTCATGGTCACAGAAGATGGCTCTGGTAACAAACCGTGCACCTAGGAGGCGTCCGTGTCCACCCGTACCGTCGAATACCGCTGGCCGGCGCTGCTCGTGCTCTGCGCCGGCAGCCTGATGATCATCCTGGACGGCAGCATCGTCGCGGTGGCGCTGCCCGCCATCCAGCGGGACCTGGGCTTCACCGCGACCGGCCTGGCCTGGGTGGTCAACGCGTACCTCGTCGCCTTCGGCGGGCTGCTGCTGCTCGCCGGACGCCTCGGCGACCTGCTCGGCCGGCGGGCGGTCTTCCTGGCCGGCGTCGCGCTGTTCACCGTGGCCTCGCTGTTCTGCGCGGTGGCGACCGGCCCGGAGGTGCTGGTCGTGGCCCGCTTCCTCCAGGGCGTCGGCGGGGCGCTCACCATGGCGGTGAGCCTCGGCATGATCGTCCGGCTCTTCCCGGAGCCCGCCGAGCGGGCACGCGCGATCGCGGTCTTCAGCTTTACCGGAGCCGCCGGGGCGTCGATCGGCATGCTGGCCGGGGGCGTGCTCACCGACCTGGCCGGCTGGCCCGCCATCTTCGCGGTCAACCTGCCGATCGGGCTGCTGATCCTGCTGGCCGCCGTACGCCTGCTCGACGCCGACCCCGGCGTCGGCCTGCGCGCCGGCCTGGACCTGCTCGGCGCGGCGCTGGTCACCGGGGGCCTGATGCTCGCCGTGCTGGCGATCGTCGGCACCGGCGAGCACGGCTGGGCCTCGGCCCGGACGCTCGGCGCCGCCGCGCTCGCGGCGGCCCTGCTCGCGGCGTTCGCGCTGCGGCAGCGGTCGACCGGGACCCCGCTGCTGCCGCCGCGGGTGCTGCGCACCCCCGACCTGGTCGCCGCCAACGTCGTGCAGTTCCTCATGGTCGCCGCGTTCTTCGGCTTCCAGTTCCTGCTCGCGCTGGAACTCCAGCTCGTCCTGGATCTCGACCCGACGGCCACCGGGCTGGCCTTCCTGCCCACGCCGGTGACGATCGCGGTGGTCTCGCTCGGCCTCGCGGGCCGGCTGATCACCCGGTACGGCGCGCGGGCGCTGCTGGTCACCGGGCTCGCGCTGGCGGTGGCCGCGTTCCTGCTGCTGGCCCGGCTCCCGGTCGACGGCGGTTACCTGCCCGACGTGCTCCCGTCGATGCTCCTCTTCGGCGTCGCCGGCGGGCTCACCCTGCCGGCGGTCACCACGCTGGCGATGGCCGGCGCCGACCCGGCCGACGCCGGGCTGGCCTCCGGGTTGGTCAACACCACCCAGCAGGTCGGCGGCGCGCTCGGGCTGGCCGTGCTCGCCACGCTGGCCGCCAGCCGCACGGACGGCCTGCGGGACGTCGGCTGGGCCGAGGCCGACGCGCTCGCCGCCGGCTACCGGACCGCGTTCACCGTGGCCGCCGCCCTCGTCGCGGCCGCCCTCCTGATCGCCGTGGTCGCCCTCCGCCGCCGGCCCGCCCCGGTCAGCCGGCCGGCCGCCGAGCCGGCCCTGGCCCGCCGATCGGCCGCCTGACCGGCTACGACGGCGCGTGACCTGTCCCCTTTCGTGGGGGCAGGAAGTGCAAGATCGCGCGCCACGGGAGCGGCGGCGACCCGTTTCGTCGGGGAGCACACCGCCGCGTCCGGTTGACCGCCGGCCGCCGGGCCGGGAAGGTGGTCGGATGAGCCGCGCTGACGAGACCCGGGACGGCGTGTCGCTGACCAACCTCGACCAGCCGCTGTCCGACGGCGACGGCGCGACCAAGCGGGACCTGGTCGACTACCTCGACGCCGTCCACGAGCGGATCCTGCCGCCGCTGCGCGGCCGGCCGCTGTCGGTGATCCGGGTCCGGCCCGGACAGCCGGCGTTCATGCAGAAGAACCTGCCGAAGTACACCCCGGAGTGGGTGCGCCGCACCTCCGTCTGGGCCGAGGCGTCCCACCGCGAGGTCTCGTACGCGCTCTGCGACGACCGGCGCACCCTGCTCTGGTTCGCCAACCAGCGCGCCGTGGAGTACCACCCCACCCTGGCCACGGTGGACGACCTGCACCGCCCCACCCACCTGGTGCTCGACCTGGACCCGCCCGAGGGGGACTCGTTCGGGCTGGCGGTGGCCGCCGCCCTGCTGGTCCGGCAGGCGCTCGCCGACGCCGGGCTCACCGGCGCGGTCAAGACCAGCGGTGCCAAGGGCGTGCACGTCTTCGTGCCGGTCGCGGCGGGCGCCGCCGTGGAGGACATGGCCGCCGCCACCCGGGCCGTCGCCGCCCGCGCCGAACGGCTGGACCCGGCGCTGGCCACCACCGCCTTCATCCGCGAGGACCGGGGCGGCAAGGTGTTCGTGGACTCGACGCGGGCCGGCGGGGCGACCGTGGTGGCCGCCTACAGCCCCCGGCTGCGGCCGGGGGTGCCGGTGTCGTTCCCGGTGGACTGGGCCGACCTGGGCGACGTCGCCCCGGCGGACTTCACGATCCGCACCGTCCCGGCGCTGGTCGCCGACCGCGACCCGTGGGCCGAGCGGATGCCCGCGCCGCAGCAGCTCCCGGCGGACCTGGTCGCGGAGGGGCACACCATCCCGATCGCGCGGGTGCAGGCCATGCACGAGGGCAAGCGCCGGGCCCGCGCCCGTCGCGCCGCCGGCTGACGTACGCGCCGCACCGCCGGTGAGCGGCGGCCGGCCGAAGGTCCGTCGTCGGCCGGCGCGGCTGGAGTCCTGGCGGCCGGCTGGAGCCCTGGCGGCCGGCCTGAGGTTCGTCGCCGGCGCGGAGCCCGGCGGCCGGCTGGAGTGTCGTCGGCGTGGCGCTACCGCTCGCCGGGTCGGACGAGCCCGCTCTCGTAGGCGATCACGACTAGCTGGGACCGGTCGCGGGCGTGCAGCTTGGCGAGCAGGCGACTGACGTAGGTGCGGGCGGTGTCCGGGCTGAGGTGCAGCGCGGCGCCGATCTCCGCGTTGGACCGCCCGGTGCCGACCTGGGCGAGGACGTCGCGTTCCCGCTCGGTGAGCCCGGCGAGCCGGGCGCCGTCGGGTGCGGGGGAGCGGGCGGCGGCGGCGAGCACCCGGCGGGTGACGGCGGGCGACAGCAGCGCGTCCCCGCCGGCCACGGTGCGTACGGCGGCGCGCAGGGCGTCGGGCGCGGTGTCCTTGAGCAGGAACCCGGCCGCCCCGGCGCGGATGGCGTCGAAGAGGTACTCGTCGTCGTCGAAGGTGGTCAGCATGACCACCTGTACGTCGGCGAGGCCCGGGTCGGTCAGGATGCGCCGGGTGGCCTCGATGCCGTCGGTGCCCGGCATGCGGACGTCCATGAGGACGACGTCCGGCCGGTGGGCCCGGACGGCGGCCAGGCCGGCGGCGCCGTCGGCGGCCTCGGCGACGACGGCGATGTCCGGGTCGCGTTCGAGCAGCGCGCGGAGCCCGGCACGGATGAGGTGCTGGTCGTCGACGAGGACGACGCGCAGGGGGGTCACGGCCGGGGCCCGGACAGCGGCAGGCGGACGGACACCCGGAAGCCGCCCGTCCCGGCGGTGCCGGTGTGGACGGTCCCGCCGAGCAGGGCGACCCGCTCGGACATCCCGCGCAGCCCCTGGCTCCCGCCGCCCTCCCCGGGCGGCGCGGCGGCGCCCCGGCCGTCGTCGACGACCTCCAGCGTCAGGTGGGAGCCGGTCGCCCGGACGGTGACGTCGACCCTCGTGGCCCGCGCGTGCCGCAGCGCGTTGGTCAACGCCTCCTGCACGACCCGGTAGGCGGTCGTGCCCACGACCGCCGGCAGCGCGCCGACGTCGCCGTCGACGCGCAGCTCGACGGCGAGCCCGCTGCGGCGGACGCCCTCCGCCAGGGGGGCGAGCTGGTCGACCCCCGGCGGTGGCCGGCGGACGCCGGCGTCGCCGCGCAGGGTGCCCAGCGTCGCGCGCAGCTCGGCCATCGCGCTGCCGCCCGCCGACCGGATCGCCGCCAGCGCCACGTCCACCCGCTCCGGTGCCCGGTCGGCGAGCGCCTCCTGCGCCACCGCCGACTGGAGCGTGACCACGGACATCGTGTGCCCGAGGGTGTCGTGCACCTCCCTGGCGATGCGCAGCCGCTCGGCCTCGACCTGCCGGGCGGCCTCCCGCCGCCGCTCCTCGGCGGCCACGACCACCTGCCGGGCCAGCTCGGCCCGCAGCGAGCGCCGGTGCCGGACGGCGTCGCCCAGCGCGACGACGGCCAGCATCAGCGCCGCCTCGGACCCAAGGCCGAAGCCCAGGACGATGCCGGCGTCGTCGCCCTCCGCGAGCCGCGACGCCACCGACGCCGCCAGCAACGCCCCGCCGACCACCGCCGCCCACAGCGCGCGGCCCCGCTCCGCCGCCGCGTACAGGACGGCGGCGGCCGGCGCGGCCAGGCCGATCGGCGGCAGGTCCAGCGTGTAGTACGCCGTGATGCCGAGCGCGGTCGCCAGCAGCGCCGGCACGGGCCAGGACCGGGCGACCAGCAGCAGGGCCCCGAAGCCGACCGCGAATCCGTACGCCGCCGGAGCCCTCGGGGCGTCGCCGGTGGCCACGGCCGCCGCGACCAGGCAGAAGGTGGCCAGGCCGAGCAGGGCGTCGGTGCGGGTGGGGCGGGATACCGGCACGCCACGAGCGTAGGACCAACCGGGCACCGGCGCTGTCGCCCAGGCGCGTCCGTCGGCGGCTGTCGGCTACGTCGGGAAGCGACCTCGACCGCGCGGGTGGGCGACCGGGCGGCGTCCGCGCACGCCCGGAAGCGACCCGGGTTCGCGCTCCTGGGCGGCAGACCGGCGACGGCGGCCGGCCTAGCGTCGACGACGACCAGGCGTACGGCGTCGGAACGGCGCGACGGATCGGCAGGAGGACCCATGACCCGCAACAGGCTGACCTGGGCGGTGCTCGTCGCTCTCGTGTGGACGGCGATGATGTCGTTCGGCGGCGTCGCCGCCGAGACCGTGATGCTCTACCCGAACATCTTCGGCGACCCGCCGGCGTCGCTGGACCGGGCGCGCGAGTTCCTGGTGGCGGGCGGCCCGAGTGACTACTTCCCGCCGCTCGGCGCCACCGTCGTCCTCGCGTCCCTCGCCGCGACGGTGCTCACCTGGCGTGACCGCCGGCTGCGCTGGTGGATCGTCGGCGCGGCAGCGGTGTTCGTCGCCTGCGAGTTCCTGTTCTCCGTGTTCTTCTTCTGGCCGCGCAACGAGATCATGTTCGTCGACCCGGTCGGCACGCACTCCCCGGAGTACCTGCGGCAGGTCGCCGCGGAGTTCGTCGCCGGGCACCGGGTGCGCCTGCTGGGCGGTGCGGTGACCGCCGTGCTGGCGTTCACCGCGCTGCTGCGCTGGGCCCGGTCCACCGCGCCACGGACCTGACGGAGACGGACAACGGGGCGGACGCGTCTGCGTCCGCCCCGTTGCGTGTTCGGTGTGCCCCCGGGCACCCCGCCCCCGGCGGATTCACTCGCCCTGTGGCCACCATGGTCCGATAGGTACTCTCTCGCGCATGATCGCGTTATCCTCGCCGCGCGTTCATGGCGGCTCCGCGCCGCAGTGGCCGTCGCGGCATGCCTCGCGGTCCCCATCGACGAACAGCCGTGCGGTGGGTCGAAGCGGACCGGCGTTGTCGCGTCGACACTCCGCCGCCCTGTCGATCCCGTCTGCGTCGCCAGCCGTGCTGCGGCCCATCCGTGCTCACGGGAAATGAAATGTCATATGAGGGGGAGTTGAGTGGTCAAGGCCAATCTGAAGGTGCTAGCCCTGATTGTTGGTGCACTTCTCTTTTCATCGAGCCTGTCTGGATGTATGAAAAATGAGGAGTCAGGTGGGGAGACGAAGATCTTCGAGATCGACAACACGGAGGAGGTCTTCGGTAGGCCGGACGAGAGGGTCCTGACTGTCAGGAAGCACTACATGATCGTGAATCCACCCGAAGACCTGGTGGAACTGAAAGAGTTGGTTGAGGGATACGCCAAGGCTCACCCCATCGAAGGTGAGGCCGAGGTGGCAGACGGCAAGATCAGGGCGTTCTACATGTACTTCTACCGGGAGAGCGACGATCTGCCGAGAGACTGGCAGCCTGACGAAGGTTACCTGAGCACGGATCGGCTGGAGCATCACAAGAACGATCTGATCGTATCGATAACCTGGTCGGATGAAGATCTGCAGAAAAGATACTCTATTTATGACAAGAGCGAGGAGGGGAAGATCCTGAAGTCGATGCGTTTTATTGATGATCGGCTTGTCGAGTAACGCTGCCTGAAACAGGTGTGCAGCCGGTTGCGCCGAAAGCGGGTCGGCCGGCGGATCACCCGCGGAGACTTGCGCGGTCCCGGTTGGTATGTGGCCGGCGCTGGTGCGCAGTCCGTCCCGCATCGAGATGACGATGGCGTCGGAGGCCCTGGCGGCGGTCACTCGCCCCTACGCGCGGAGCAGAACAGCGGCCCGGTGTCGAGGCGGCCCTGGAGGGACTCCAGCCGCCGCTCCCGACACCGGCGACGTGCCGAGGGCTCCGGCGATGGTCGACCGCACCGGGTCGAACGCCCGACGGGGCGCCTCCACACTTCTTTGCCGTGAAGATGCAGAGCTTGAACAGTGGGCACTCGATGCTTCAGGCCTCGGGTCGCACCGCACGCCCCCGCGCCTTGTTCAGCGGCTCGGCGCGCGCGTCTCGTGGCAGGTGCTGAGGATCTACGCCAAATGCCTCGGCGGCGGTGACGTAGCTCTCAGGCAGCGCATCGGGAGATTCGGCCGTGGCTCTGGGGCCGCGCCGGAACTTCGGCACAGACGCCCGCCGCCGCCGTCGCCGACGGCCGGACGTACGACTAAGGCCGCTGACCGGATTGCCCTGGTCAGCGGCCTTATGTGGTGCTCATCGGTGGTGCCCCCGGCAGGATTCGAACCTGCGCCCCCGCCTCCGGAGGGCGGTGCTCTATCCCCTGAGCTACGGGGGCTCAGCGACTTGAGAAGACTAGCAAACGCCTTCCCGGAACGCCGAATCGGTATCGGATGATCGAGCCCGTGTCGCCGAGCCCGGCTGCGGGCGGGCCCGGAAACGACTGGTCGGCCCGCTCAGGCTGGTCGGCCCGGTCGGGCCGGCCGACTCCGGTCAGGCTGGTCGGCCCGGTCGGGCCGGCCGCGCCCGCTCAGGCGGCGACGGCGCGGCCGCAGCTGGGCAGCGGGTGCAGCACGACGCGGCGGGGCAGCCGGCGGGGCCACTCGTTGCGGGGCCAGGAGCCGTCGACGATCAGGTGCACCGTCCGCTGCTCCTCGCCGCTGAGCCGCAGCACGAAGTCGCGGGGGAGCGGCGGGTCGACCGACGGCGTGGTGATCATGAAGCGCACCCGGCCGCGGGACGAGACGGCGGAGATGACGTCCGCGGCCGGCATGGTGCCGCGCAGGCGTACCCGGCCGATCCAGTAGACCTCGGCGAGGTGCTCCTGCGCGGCCCGGGTGATGGCCGGGTACTCGCTGCGTACCCAGCGCTCCACCGCGCCCACGCAGAGCCCGCAGGCCCGCTCCCGGGGCTCCCGCGGGCCCAACCCCCAGGCCCGCAGGTACGCCCCGACCGCCCCGGCGTCCATCGGCAGCTCGAAGCGGCGCTGGATGAGGGTGTGCAGGCTCTGCCGCGTCCACAGCTCCTCGTCCAGGCCCAGCTCGTCGGGGTAGACGCCCCGCAGGGCGTCGATCAGTTCGAGTTCCTGTTCGCGGCTGAGCGTTCCCGGCTCGCCCTGCCGCTGTCCGCGACGGACGGCTGCCACCGCCCCGTCACCGCCGATGGTGTGGCGTCGGCACCAGCTGGTGACCGAACGCCGTGCGTCTCTCAGTGCAACCCCCACGTCCTGCGCAACGAGCCCGAATCGCAACTGGTCACGATATGTATGGAGAAAACTCCCTTAGTGAGGCAATCGGTCAGTCCGGCCATCAGGTTATGTATGCTGACAAACCGGGCACCGGCTCCGGCGGGAACGGCGAGAGGCCCGGTCGGCCGGGGTGAACCGGCGCGACGCGGACCTCTCGACGGATGAGCGGTGCGGCGGGGGCGGGTCAGCCGCCCAGGCGCTTCAGCGCGTTCTGGAGGTTGGTCAGGTCCTTGCGCTGGGTGTTCTTCATGGTCTGGGCCGTCCGGACCACGTCGGGCTCGTCGCTGGCCTCGAGGATGCCGTCGATCATGTGGATGCCGCCCAGGTGATGCTTGATCATCATTTGCAGGAACAGGACGTCCAGCTCCCGGCCCTCGGCCGCGTGCAGCTTCGCCATCTCCTCGGGGGTGGCCATGCCCGGCATCAGCCCGTTCTTGACCATTCCGGTGCCGTCGGGCATCCACGACATCGACGGCTCGCTGCCCGCCGGGTCGAGCTCCCACGAGCGCAGCCACGCCTGCATGATGCCGAGCTCACCCTGCTGGGCGGTGGCGATGTCGCCGCCGATGCTGCGGACCTCCGGGTCCGTGCCCCTGTCGAAGGCGACCAGGCCCATCTCCACCGCCTGCGCGTGGTGGGTCGTCATGTCCCGGGCGAAGCCCGCCTCCGCCGAGGTCTCGCCCGGCCGGGTCAACCCGGGCGTCAGCAGGCCGCCCGCGTACCCGAGGAGCAGCCCGACCACGACGGCGAGAGCCAGCGCGGCGGTGCCCCAGCGGCGCGCGGACGGCCGCCCCTCCTCCGGAGCGGGGCTGGCCGGCTCGGCGGTATCGATCATGGTCGGGGTGCTCATCGTTCTCCTCAGCCCATCTGGTTGCCGTCACGCGGCGCGGTGCCGGTGGCGGTGATGCCCTGGCTGCACAGCGCGGTCGGGCCCTCGATCGAGGCGTTGACCCGCAGCGCCTTGATGAAGTCGTCGATCCGGCTGTCGTCGGCCTTGTCAACCTTGAGCTGGTAGCCCCAGGCCTGCAGGGAGATCGGCTTGTCCAGCCCCTCGAACGGGCTGAGCATCATCTTCTCCTTGCCCTGCACCTTCTCGGTCAGCTTCGCCACCTGGTCGGCGGGCAGGTCGGGGCGATAGGTGATCCACACCGTGCCGTGCTCCAGGCTGTGCACCGCGTGCTCGTTGGCGACCGGGGCGTCGTAGACGTCGCCCATGCAGTTCTGCCAGGCCGCGTTGTGCGGGCCGGCCACCGGCGGCAGGATCGAGTAGGTGATCGGGCCGGTCTGGTGGTTGCCGCCCGAGACGAGTTCCTTGTCCTTCTCGCGGAAGTTGACGATGCCCTGGATGTCGGCCGCCCGGTCCTCCCAGGGCTTGGCGCCCTGGAACGACGCCCAGGCGCCGTAGCCGATGATCGACACGGCGAGCACGCCCACGGCGACGAAGAGCGCGATGGGGCCCCAGGAGCGGCCCTGGCTCACCTTCACCGGGGTGACCGGCTTGCGGCCCTTGCCCCCGGCGCCCGGGCGGGGACCCGTCGGCTTGCCGGCCCCGGCCTTGGCGTTGGCCCCGGCCTTGGCGCTGCCGGACCCGGCCTTGCCGGCGCCCGCGGCCGGCCGGCCCGCCGCCGGCTTCTTGCCGGTGCTGACCGTGGTCGGGCGGCGCTCGGGGCCACCCGGAGTGCTGATGCTCATCGTGCCTCGTCAGGTCGGTCGGTCAGGGGATCCGGCGGGCCGGTTTCACACTCTGGGTCGCCGCCGCGGGGACCGAGTCTACCCCCGATAACATGGATCGGTGACTCCCGCAGAACTCGCCGAGGTCGTCCTCTCCGCAGCCCACGCCGTCTTCACCGAGCGGGGCCTGGACCGCTCCGCCCTGCCGGACTCCACGGCGGTGGAGCGACCTCGCAACCCCGAGCACGGCGACTACGCCTCGACGCTGGCGCTCCAGCTCAGCAAGAAGGTGGGCGTCCCGCCGCGCGAGCTGGCCACCGCCCTCGCCGAGCAGCTCGGGCGGGCCCCGGGGGTCAAGTCGGTGGAGATCGCCGGCCCGGGCTTCCTCAACATCCGGCTCGACGCGGCCGCCGCCGGCCAGCTCGCCCGGACGATCGTCGAGGCCGGCGAGGAGTACGGCCGCAGCGAGCGGCTCGCCGGCCAGAAGATCAACCTGGAGTTCGTCTCGGCGAACCCGACCGGCCCGGTGCACATCGGCGGCGTCCGCTGGGCGGCCGTCGGCGACGCGCTCAGCCGGCTGCTGCGCGCCACCGGCGCCGACGTCGGCACGGAATACTATTTCAACGACGCCGGCTCCCAGATCGACCGGTTCGCCCGTTCCCTGCTCGCCGCCGCGAAGGGCGAGCCGGCCCCCGAGGACGGCTACGCCGGGGCGTACATCACCGAGATCGCCGAGGCGGTCCGGGGCATCCGCCCGGACGTGCTGGAGCTGGACGACGCCGCCCAGGAGGTCTTCCGGACCGAGGGCGTCACGCTGATGTTCGCCGAGATCAAGTCGTCGCTGCGCGGCTTCGGGGTGGAGTTCGACACCTACTTCAACGAGAAGGACCTGCACGACCGGGGCGAGCTGGACCTCGCCCTCGAGCGGCTGCGCGCGCAGGGCCGGGTGTTCGAGAGCGAGGGCGCGACCTGGCTGCGCACCACCGACTTCGGCGACGACAAGGACCGGGTGCTGCGCAAGTCCAACGGCGAGTGGACGTACTTCGCCGCCGACTGCGCCTACTACCTGGACAAGCGCGAGCGCGGCTTCGAGCGGGTCGTGATCATGCTGGGCGCCGACCACCACGGCTACATCGGCCGGATGAAGGCGATGGCCGCCTGCTTCGGCGACGACCCGGAGCGCAACCTGGAGATCCTGATCGGCCAGATGGTCAACCTGGTCCGCGACGGCGCCCCGGTCCGGATGAGCAAGCGGGCCGGCACCGTGGTGACCCTGGAGGACCTGGTCGACGCGATCGGCGTCGACGCCTCCCGCTACGCGCTGGCCCGCTACTCCAGCGACTCCCCGATCGACATCGACGTCGAGCTGTGGACCCGGGCCACCCGCGACAACCCGGTCTACTACGTGCAGTACGTGGCGGCCCGGACGGCCAGCGTGGGCCGCAACGCGGCCGAGGTGGGGCTGACCCGGGGCGACGCCGAGGCGTTCCGCCCCGAGCTGCTCGGGCACGAGAAGGAGAACGAGCTGCTCAAGGCGCTCGCCGAGTTCCCCGCCGTGGTCGCCACGGCGGCCGAGCTGCGGGGGCCGCACCGGGTGGCGCGCTACCTGGAGGAGCTGGCCGGGGCCTACCACCGGTTCTACGACGAGTGCCGGATCCTGCCGCGCGGCGACGAGGAGGCCACCGACCTGCACCGCGCCCGGCTCTGGCTGAACGACGCCACCCGTACCGTGATCGCCAACGGGCTGCGCCTGCTGGGCGTCTCCGCCCCCGAGAGGATGTGACATGCGCGCACACGAGGCCGGTGCCCTGCACGGGGACATCGGCAGCCGGGGGCCGGCGTGGCTGCGTACGCCGGTCGACGTCAACGCGCTGGTGCCGCAGCTCTGGCCGCGCAACGTGGCGCGCGGCGGCGACGGGGTGCTCACCGTGGCCGGGCTCGGCGTCGGCGACCTCGCGGCCGAGTTCGGCACGGCGGTGTACGTGCTCGACGAGGACGACCTGCGCTCGCGCTGCCGCGACTTCCGCACCGCCTTCGACGGCGTCGACGTCTACTACGCGGGCAAGGCGTTCCTCTGCCGTGCCGTGGTCCGGATGATCGCCGAGGAGGGCCTGCACCTCGACGTGTGCACCGGTGGCGAGCTAGCCACCGCGCTGTCGGCCGGGATGCCGCCCGAGCGGATCGGCTTCCACGGCAACAACAAGTCGGTCGGCGAGCTGGCCCGGGCGCTGGACGCCGGGGTCGGGCGGATCATCCTTGACTCGTTCCACGAGATCGACCGGCTCACCGCGCTGGCCCGGGAGCGGGGCGTCCGGCCGAAGGTGATGATCCGCGTCACCGTCGGCGTCGAGGCGCACACCCACGAGTTCATCGCCACCGCCCACGAGGACCAGAAGTTCGGCTTCTCCCTCGCTGGCGGGGCGGCGGCCGAGGCGGCCTTCCGCGTGCTCGACGAGGGCGTGCTGGAGCTGCGCGGCCTGCACTCGCACATCGGCTCGCAGATCTTCGACGCCAGCGGCTTCGAGGTCTCCGCCCGCCGGGTGCTCGGCCTGCAGGCGCAGATCCGCGACGCGCGCGGGGTGGAGCTGCCCGAGCTGGACCTCGGCGGCGGCTTCGGCATCGCGTACACGACCCAGGACGACCCGGCCGCGCCACAGGACCTGGCGAAGCGGATGCGCCGGATCGTCGAGTCGGAGTGCGCCGCCGAGCGGCTGGCGGTGCCGCACCTGTCGATCGAGCCGGGCCGGGCGATCGTCGGGCCGGCCGTGTTCACCCTCTACGAGGTCGGCACGGTCAAAGACGTGGACGGGATCCGGACGTACGTGAGCGTGGACGGGGGGATGAGCGACAACATCCGCACCGCGCTCTACGACGCGTCCTACTCCGCGACGCTGGCCTCCCGGGCGTCGGCCGCCGAGCCGATGCTCGCCCGCGTGGTGGGAAAGCATTGTGAGTCCGGGGACATCGTGGTGAAGGATGAATTCCTGCCCGCCGACGTGCAGCCCGGAGATCTTGTCGCGGTGCCCGGCACCGGCGCCTACTGCCGGAGCATGGCCAGCAACTACAACCACGTGCCCCGGCCCCCCGTGGTCGCGGTGCGGGCCGGCCAGGCACGTCTGATCGTCCGGCGGGAAACCGAAGAGGACCTGCTCGCATTGGATGTGGGATGACGTCACCTGTGCGCCTGGCGCTGCTCGGCTGCGGCACGGTCGGTAGCGAGGTGGTCCGGCTGCTGCACGAGCAGTCGGCCGACCTCGCCGCCCGGATCGGCGCCCCGCTGGAGATCGCCGGCATCGCCGTACGCCGTCTCGGCCGCGACCGGGGCGACCTCCCGGTCGACCCCGCGCTGTTCACCACCGACCCGCTCGGGCTGATCAAACGCGACGACGTCGACGTGGTGGTCGAGGTGGTCGGCGGCATCGAGCCGGCGCGGAGCTGGCTCGTCGAGGCGCTGCGGGCCGGCAAGAGCGTGGTCACCGCCAACAAGGCGCTGCTCGCAGAGGACGGCGCGGCCCTGCACGACGCGGCGGCCGAGGGCGGCGGCGACCTCTACTACGAGGCGTCCGTCGCCGGGGCGATCCCGCTGCTGCGCCCGCTGCGGGAGTCGCTGCACGGGGACCGGATCAACCGCGTCACCGGCATCGTCAACGGCACCACCAACTTCATCCTCTCCGCCATGGACGCCACCGGCGCCGGCTTCGCGGAGGCGCTGGAGGAGGCCACCGAGCTGGGGTACGCCGAGGCCGACCCGACCGCCGACGTGGAGGGCTTCGACGCGGCGGCCAAGGCGGCCATCCTCGCCTCGCTGGCGTTCCACACCCGGGTCGGCGCGGCCGACGTGCACCGGGAGGGCATCACCGAGGTCACCGCCGCCGACGTGGCCAGCGCCAAGGCGATGGGCTGCACCATCAAGCTGCTCTGCATCGCCGCCCGGGGCGCCGACGCCGCCGGCCGGGAGACGGTCAGCGTGCGGGTGCACCCGGCGATGATCCCGCTGACCCACCCGCTGGCCAGCGTCGGCGACGCGTTCAACGCGGTCTTCGTCGAGGCCGAGGCGGCCGGGCAGCTGATGTTCTACGGGCGGGGCGCCGGCGGCGCGCCGACCGCCAGCGCGGTCCTCGGCGACGTGGTGGCGGTCTCCCGCAACCGGCTCGCCGGGGTGCGCTCGGCCAGCGAGTCCGCGTACGCCGACCTGCCGGTGCGGCCGATGGGGGAGGCGCTCACCCGCTACCACATCAGCCTGGACGTGGCGGACCGGCCGGGCGTGCTGGAGGCGGTGGCCGGCGTCTTCGCCCGGCACGACGTCTCGATCGCCACGGTGCGGCAGGGCCCGGCGGGTGGCGACGCGGCCGGCCGGGGCGAGGACGCTGACCTGGTCATCGTCACCCACGTGGCCCCGGACGCGGCGCTCGCCGCCACCGTCGGCGAGCTGCGCGGGCTGGAGATCGTCCGGTCGGTGGCGAGCGTGCTGCGGGTCGAGGGCGGGGCGTGACGGCGTTCGCGTCTCGCCAGGTGGTTAACGACGGGTGCGCCGCGGGCGGGCCGGGCAGGCTGGTCCACGCTGACGGTGCCCCCGGCCCAGCGGGGCGGTAGAGCGAGGAGAGCGACATGTGGCGGGGTCTGATCGACGCGTACCGGGACCGGCTGCCGGTCACCGACGTCACGCCCGTCGTGACCCTGCACGAGGGGAACACCCCGCTGCTGCCCGCGCCGGTGCTCTCCGCCCGGCTCGGCTGCGACGTCCACCTGAAGGTGGAGGGGGCCAACCCCACCGGCTCGTTCAAGGACCGGGGCATGACGCTCGCGGTCTCCAAGGCGGTCGAGGCCGGCAACAAGGCGATCATCTGCGCCTCCACCGGCAACACCAGCGCCTCCGCGGCGGCGTACGCGGCCCGCGCCGGCCTGACCTGCGCCGTGCTCGTGCCGCAGGGCAAGATCGCGCTGGGCAAGCTGGCCCAGGCGCTGGTGCACGGCGCGAAGCTGCTCCAGGTGCAGGGCAACTTCGACGACTGCCTGTCGCTGGCGGCGAAGCTCGCCCAGGACTACCCGGTCGCCCTGGTCAACTCGGTCAACATCGACCGGCTGCACGGCCAGAAGACGGCCGCGTTCGAGATCGTCGAGGCGCTCGGCGACGCGCCCGACATCCACTGCCTGCCGGTCGGCAACGCCGGCAACGTCTCCGCCTACTGGATGGGCTACTCGGAGGAGCTGCGGGACGGCAACGCCACCCGGGCCCCGAAGATGTACGGCTTCCAGGCGGCCGGCGCGGCGCCGATCGTCACCGGCCAGGTGGTCCGCGAGCCGTCCACGATCGCCACCGCGATCCGGATCGGCAACCCGGCGAGCTGGACCAGGGCGCTGGACGCCCGGGACTCCTCCGGCGGCCTGATCGCCGCCGTCACCGACCGGGAGATCCTGGCCGCGTACCGGCTGCTGGCCCGCGAGGTCGGGGTCTTCGTCGAGCTGGGCAGCGCGGCCAGCGTGGCCGGCCTGCTCCAGCAGGCCGCCGCCGGCAGGATCCCGGCCGGCTCGACGGTCGTCTGCACGGTCACCGGGCACGGCCTGAAGGACCCGGAGTGGGCCATCTCCACCGCTCCCGCTCCGATCACCATCGCCAACGACCCGCTGGCCGCCGCCCGCTCGCTCGACCTGGCCTGAACCACGCCTGGTCCCGCCCGTCCTGTGGGCGGGACCGGGAGCGGGGGCGGCCGGTGTGCGCCGCAGCGGGTGCGGGAGACTTCTTCCGCCCCGCAACCGTCCTCTCTCCAGGAGTGAGCCACGCCGATGTCGGTGCTCGCCAGATTCAGCCTCGCCAATCGAGGGCTGATCGCCCTCATCGCGGTGGTGACCACGGCGTTCGGAGCGTTCGCCGTGCCGTCGCTGAAGCAGCAACTCCTGCCGTCGCTGGAGTTCCCGGCCGCGTTCATCGTGGCGGCGTACCCGGGCGCCGGCCCGGAGGTCGTCGAGTCGCAGGTCACCGAGCCGATCGAGAACAGCCTCCAGGGCATCCCCGGCCTGGACCGGGTCACCTCGACCTCGCGCGAGGGCTCGACGACCGTCCAGGTGCAGTACGAGTTCGGCACCGACCTGGACGACGTGGTCAACAAGATGGAGACCGCGCTCAACCGGATCGACACGCAACTGCCGGAGGGGGTCGACCCGCAGGTCATCGCCGGCAGCACGGACGACCTGCCCGCCGTGGTGCTCGCCGCGTCCGGCGGCGCCGACCAGCGCGCCCTCGCGGAGAAGCTGCGTGGCGCGGTCGTACCGGAGCTGGAGGCGATCGAGGGGGTCCGGTCGGTCGACGTGACCGGCGCCCGGGACGACGTCGTGGTGGTCACCCCGAATCCGGCGAAGCTGGCCGCGACGAAGCTCCAGCCGGCCGCGATCGGCGCCGCGCTGAAGACCAACGGCGTGACGGTGCCGGCCGGCGTGGTGGCCGACGGCACCCGGGCGCTGCCGGTGCAGGTGGGTACCCCGCTCGCCACGCTGGACGACCTGCGCGGCATCGTCGTCGCGCCGGCGGCGGGGAAGGCCGCCCCGGTCCGCCTCGGCGACGTGGCCACCGTCGAGCAGCAGCTCGTCCCGGCCACCGCGCTCACCCGGACCAACGGCAGGGACAGCCTCGGCATCGCCGTCACCGCGGCCCCCGACGGCAACGCGGTGGAGATCTCCCACGAGATCCGGGACCGGCTGGCCGAGCTGCGGGAGGCCTCCGGCGCCGAGCTGACCGTGGTCTTCGACCAGGCGCCGTTCGTCGAGAAGTCCATCGAGAGCCTGACCACGGAGGGCCTGCTGGGCCTGGTCATGGCCGTCATCGTCATCCTGGTCTTCCTGCTGTCGATCCGCTCCACCGTGGTCACCGCGGTCTCCATCCCGCTCTCGGTGGTGGTGGCCCTGATCGCGCTCTGGATCGGCGACTACTCGCTGAACCTGCTCACCCTCGGCGCGCTCACCATCGCGGTCGGCCGGGTGGTCGACGACTCGATCGTCGTCCTGGAGAACATCAAGCGGCACCTGGAGTACGGCGAGCCGAAGCGCGAGGCGATCCTCGCCGCCGTCCGCGAGGTGGCCGGCGCGGTGACCGCGTCCACCCTCACCACGGTGGCCGTCTTCGCGCCGATCGCGCTGGTGGGCGGCTTCGTCGGGCAGCTGTTCGCGCCGTTCGCGATCACCGTCACCGTGGCCCTGCTCGCCTCGCTGCTGGTCTCGCTGACCGTCATCCCGGTGCTCGCGTACTGGTTCCTCAAGCCCTCCGGCGGCACGGTGGACGACGCCGCGGTGCGCCGGGCGGCGGAGGAGAAGGAGCTGCGCAGCCCGTTGCAGCGGGCGTACCTGCCGGTGATCGGGTTCGCCACCCGCAAGCGGGCCACCCGCTGGATCACCCTGGGGATCGGCGTGCTCGTGCTGTTCGGCACGTTCGGCCTGTCCCGTCAGCTGGAGACCAACTTCATCGACGACTCCGGCCAGGACACGCTGAGCATGACGCAGGAGCTGCCGGCGGGCACCGGGCTGGCCGGCACCGACGCGGCGGCCCGCCAGATCGAGGCGGTGCTGGAGCGGACCGACGGCATCGAGACGTACCAGGTGACGGCGGGCGGCGGGGACAACCCGTTCGCGGGCGGCGGCAACAACGTCGCCACCTGGTCGCTGGCCCTCGGCGGCGAGACCGACGCCAAGGAGATGCGGGAGGTCCTGCGCAAGGAGATCGACGCGCTCGGCGCAGCCGTCGGCGAGGTCAGCTTCGGGGCCGGGCAGGGCGGGGCGGCCGCCAACCAGCTGGAGGTGGTCGTCCAGGCCACCGACCCCGAGGCGCTGAACCGGGCCGCCGAGGAGGTCCGGGCGGCGATGGCCGGGGTGGCGGGCGTGGCGGACGTCTCCACCAGCCTCGCCACCCGGGTGCCGCGCGTCGACGTCACCGTCGACCGGGTCGCCGCCGGCCGGGCCGGGCTCACCGAGGCCGCCGTCGGCCAGCTGGTGGCGCAGGCGTTCCGGGGCGCGCCGCTGGGCCAGGTGACCCTGGACGGCGGGCAGCGGGACGTGGTGCTGCGGTTCGCGGGCAAGGTGCCGGTCTCCGTTGAGGAGCTGCGCGCGCTGCCGGTGGGGCGGGTGAAGCTGGACGACATCGCCGACGTCACCGTGGCCGAGGGGCCGCAGCAGGTGACCCGGATCGAGGGTGAGCGCAGCGTCTCGGTGACGGGTACGGCCACCGGCTCCAACCTCGGCGCCACCACCCAGGAGCTGCAGAAGAGGCTGGACGCCATCGACGTGCCGGGGGCGACCTTCGCCATCGGCGGCGTCAGCGCCGACCAGGAGGAGGCGTTCGCCGACCTGTTCCTGGCCGTGCTCGCGGCCATCGCGATCGTCTTCCTGATCATGGTGGCGACGTTCCGCAGCCTGACCCAGGCGCTGATCCTGCTGATCTCCATCCCGTTCGCGGCGACCGGCGCGATCGGCCTGCTGCTGGCCACCGGCACCCCGCTGGGCGTGCCGGCGCTGATCGGCGTGCTCATGCTGGTCGGCATCGTGGTGACCAACGCGATCGTGCTGCTCGACCTGATCAACCAGTACCGGGCGCAGGGCATGGGGGTCCGGGAGGCGGTGGTCGAGGGCGGCCGGCGCCGGCTGCGGCCGATCCTGATGACCGCGGTCGCCACCATCTTCGCGCTGCTGCCGATGGCGTTCGGCCTCACCGGGGAGGGCGGCTTCATCTCCAAGCCGCTGGCGATCGTGGTGATCGGCGGTCTGCTCAGCTCGACGCTGCTCACCCTGATCCTGGTGCCGACGCTCTACACGATGGTGGAGCACGCCAAGGAGAGCATCCGCTCCTGGCGGGCGAACCGGTCCGGCGGCGCGACTCCGGCGGCCCCCGCCGCCGGAGTCCGGGACGCCGGGACGGAGCGGGCCGGCGAGCCGGTCCCGGTGCCCGCGGCGCCGTCGGCCGGCGCGGAGGGGGCCGCCCGGCCGGCGCCGTCGGCCGCGCTGGTGGACGGCACGGACCAGTTCGAGGTGCTGCGGCTGCCGAAGAGCCGCAGGTCGCCGCTGCCACCGGCCGAGTAGCGCCCGTACGCCCGTGGACGCCCCCGGCCGGTACCGCCCGCCGGGGGCGTCCGCGTTCGGTCAGGTACCCGCCGGACGCCGCGGCGCGCCGGCCACCGCCCGGTAGGGTCCGGACGTGCCGTCCACCTTCTCGGTCCTCGCCCGCAACCGGAACTTCCGCAACCTCGTCCTGGCCGAGCTGGTGGTCTTCGGCGCCGACTGGTTCGTCATGGTGCCGCTGCTGGTGCTCCTGCCGGACCTGACCGGCAGCGGCGTGTGGGGGGCCCTGGTGCTCGCCGTGGACACCGGCATCGTGGCGTTGCTGCTGCCCTACACGGGCACGGTCGCCGACCGGTTCGACCGGCGCAAGATCATGATCGCGGCCAACGTCGCGGCCCTGTTCGGCGTGCTCCTGCTGCTCGGGGTACGCAGCGCCGGCACGGCCTGGCTGGCGATGGTCGGGATCGGCGTGGTGGCGATGGCCAAGGCGTTCTACTCCCCGGCGGCCCAGGCCGCCCTGCCCAACGTCCTCGACCCCGACGAACTGGCCGCGGGCAACGCCGTCGCCGGGTCGGCCTGGGGCACGATGACCATCGTCGGCGCCTCGCTCGGTGGGGTGCTCAGCGCCGCCGTCGGCCCGTACGCCTGCTTCTGGGTGGGGGTGGTCGGCCTGGCGGCCGCGGCGGGCCTGGCCACGCTGATCCGCCGGCCGTTGCAGGCCCCGCGCGACGCCGGGCGACCGGCGCAGCAGACCTGGGCGGCGATCCGCGAGGCGCTGGGCTACATCGGGCACCGGCCGAGGGTGTTGGGGCTGGTCACCGTGAAGAGCGCGGTCGGCCTGGGCAACGGCGTGCTGACGGTCTTCCCGCTGCTCGCCGCGGTGTACGGCGTGGGGCCGGTCGGCACCGGGCTGCTCTTCGCCGTCCGTGGGGCGGGTGCGCTGGTCGGGCCGATCCTGATGCGTCGGGTGCTGAACAACCGGGCCTGGCTGCTGTCCGGGCTGGCGCTGTCCATGTCCCTCTACGGCCTGGCCTACCTCGGCATCTCGGTCGTCGACTGGTTCCCGCTGGTGCTGGCACTGGTCTTCGTCGCCCACTTCGCCGGCGGCAGCAACTGGGTGATGTCGAACTTCGCCCTCCAGGGCGAGGTGCCCGACCGGTTGCGGGGCCGGGTCTTCGCCACCGACATGATGCTGGCGACCCTGGCCATCTCGGTCAGCCAGCTCGTGGTGGCGGCCGTGGTGGACACGGTGGACGAGCGGGTGGTGCTGGCCGGCTGCGGCCTGGTCACGCTGGTCTACGCGGTCGGCTGGCGGATCGCCACCCGCCGGCTCTCCCTCACCGACCCGGTCGCGGAGCCGGACCCGACCCCGGCCCGCTGACCCGCCCGTCGGTCAGCGCTGTCCCGCCCGTCGGTCAGCGCTGTCCCGCCCGTCGGTCAGCGCTGTCCCGCCCGTCGGTCAGCGCTGTCCCGCCCCGCCCGTGGGCGCGTCCGGCCGGGTCAGGCCGTCCCACTGCGTCGGCGCGTGGCCGGGGACCGCCGTGGGCCACCCCGGCGCGGGCTGTCCGGCCGCGGTCGGCGCGGGCCCGGGGGTCGGTGCGGGCCCGGCGGGCGGCCAGCCGCCCGAGGGGGCGGCCGCCGTGCCGGTCGCCCGCCGCCCGGCGAGCACCGCCGCGATCACCAGGCCCAGCCCGAGGGGGTACGCCACGGCCATCACCACGCTGTACGCCGTGTTCACCAGCTGGAACTCGCGCCACCCGAAGTCGGCGTCCTCGGAATATCCGAAGCTGCCGTCGATCAGGCCGGGAGCCAGCAGGATCCAGGCGAGGGTGAGCACCGAGCTGACGAGCAGCACGCCGAGGCCGAACAGGGCCAGCAGCCGGGGCCGTCGGGGCAGCCGACGCCCCGCCGCCACGGTCAGCACGAGGCCGACCAGCAACACCAGCATCGTGGGCGCCTGCGTGGCCAGCGTCGTCGCCAGGTGTCCGAGCACTCTGCCTCCCGTCGTCGTCGGTCGGGTCAGGCTAGCGGAACAGCGCCGGGCCGGATCACCCACGCGGTGCCGGCGGCGGCCCCGTCCCACCGGGCGGGCGGACGGCCGCGACGTCGGTGCGGAGCCCTAGCATGAGCCAGTGCCGACGACATTCGCCTCCGGTCCGGTCCGGGTCCGGGTTCCCGCCACCAGCGCCAACCTGGGGCCGGGCTTCGACGCCCTGGGGCTCGCCCTGGCCCTCTACGACGACGTGGCCGCCGAGGTCACGGCGGGGGGCGTCACGGTGGTCGTGACGGGGCAGGGCGCCGGGGAGCTGCCGACGGACGACCGGCACCTCGTGGTGCGCGCCATGCGGGCGACCTTCGAGGCGCTGGGCGGCCAGCCGGCGGGCCTGGCGGTGGAGTGTGTCAACCGCATCCCGCAGGCCCGGGGGCTGGGCTCCTCGTCGGCCGCGATCGTCGCCGGCGTGCTGCTCGCCCGGGCGCTGGTGACCGACGGGGAGACCCGGCTGGACGACGCCGCCGCGCTGCGGCTCGCCGCCGGGATCGAGGGCCATCCGGACAATGTGGCGCCCTGCCTGCTCGGTGGCTTCACGCTGGCCTGGACGGAGCCGTCCGGGGCCCGGGCGGTGTCGCTGCCGGTCGCCGCCGGCGTACGGCCGACGGTCTTCGTGCCTCAGGAGCGCGGCCTGACGGCGGCGGCGCGGGCCGCGCTGCCGGCCACCGTGCCGCACGGGGACGCAGCGCTGAACGCCGGACGCGCCGCGCTGCTGGTGCACGCGATGACCGCCGAGCCGGCGCTGCTGCTGCCGGCCACCGTCGACCGGCTGCACCAGGACTACCGCGCGGAGGGGATGCCGGGCAGCGCGGCCCTGGTCAGGGCGTTGCGTGAGGTCGGTGTGGCGGCTGTGATCAGTGGGGCCGGGCCGACCGTCCTGGCCCTGGACGGGTTGCCGGAAGGCTATGATCCGGGAACAGACTGGCAGGTCTGGCGGTTGGACCCGGACGGGCACGGAGCACGGGTTGCCCGGGGTAGACTCGGACACGCGGAGCGGGACCCTGTTGCCGCAGGTCGGAAGAGTTGATTACGCTCTAGACTTAGCACAGCCGCGAAGCATGCGATCTTCCTGCGGGTCGGCGCACCCCCGAAGCTTTCGGCGGTCAGCCCGTCACCCCTGCTTAGGCCCACGCCGCACCGCAGTCTTCACAGGTCGCCGCAGACGGCGAGACCTGCTCACCGACGTCGGTGAGTCGGGAAACCGACCGGCTGCTGTGTCACAGACTCCCGCGACGCGTCCATGCGAGGCGGGTGCACCGAGGCCGCCCGGCCACCTTGTTTCGACCCCGGGCAGTCCCGGCCTATCGAGGGAAGGAATCCATTGAGCGACACCACCGACGTGACGTCGGATGTTTCCAACGTCGCTGGCGATGCCACCACCGCCGCCGCCCCCGCCCGTCGTCGGCGCAGCGGCACCGGCCTGTCGGCGATGCTGCTGCCGGAGCTGCAGAGCCTGGCTGCGTCGCTCGGCATCTCGGGCACGGCTCGGATGCGCAAGGGCGAGCTGATCAGCGCGATCTCCGAGCGGCAGGGCGGTGCCACCACCGGGACCCCTCGACCGCGGGCCGAGGTCGTGGCCGCCGCCGCTCCCGCCCGTGAAGAGGTCCGCGAGACCACCGAGCGGCCCGAGGCCGAGCGGCGGGCCGCGGAGCAGGCCCCGGCGGAGCCGGCACCCGTCGAGACCGAGGCTCGTCCCCGGACCCGGCGCAGCCGGGCAGCCGCCGCCGAGGCGCGGGCCGCCGAGGCCCGTCCCGCCGAGGCCCGCACGGAGGAGGCCGAGGCCGGCGAGCGTGCCGACCGGGGCGAGGGCCGTGGCCGCGAGCGCGCGGAGCGCGTCGAGCGGGCCGAGCGTGCGGAACGCGTTGAGCGTGGCGAGCGGGCCGAGCGCGGCGAGCGGGCCGAGCGCGGCGACCGTAACGAGCGGGCCGAGCGTGGCGAGCGGGGCGACCGCAACGAGCGCGCCGAGCGGGCCGAGCGGGGCGACCGCAACGAGCGGGGCGACCGGGGCCAGCGCGCCGAGCGCGACGCCGACGGTGACGACGACGGCGAGGGCGGCGGCCGGCGCGGCCGGCGCAGCCGGTTCCGGGACCGTCGCCGCGGCCGTGGCGAGCGGGCCGAGGGCGGCGGCGAGGGCGGGCGCGAGCCGCAGGTCGGCGAGGACGACGTGCTCGTCCCGGTGGCCGGCATCATCGACGTGCTCGACAACTACGCCTTCGTGCGGACCACCGGCTACCTGGCCGGCCCGAACGACGTCTACGTCTCGATGTCCCAGATCAAGAAGTACGGTCTGCGGCGCGGTGACGCCATCACCGGTGCGGTGCGCGCCTCGCGCGACGGCGAGCAGCGGCGGGACAAGTACAACCCGCTGGTGCGGCTGGACACCATCAACGGGATGGAGCCGGACGAGGCGAAGCGCCGGCCGGAGTTCTACAAGCTCACCCCGCTCTACCCGCAGGAGCGGCTGCGGCTGGAGACCGAGCCGCACATCCTCACCACCCGGGTGATCGACCTGGTCATGCCGCTCGGCAAGGGCCAGCGCGCGCTGATCGTGTCGCCGCCGAAGGCGGGCAAGACGATGGTGCTGCAGGCCATCGCGAACGCGATCACGCACAACAACCCGGAGTGCCACCTGATGGTGGTGCTGGTGGACGAGCGCCCCGAAGAGGTCACCGACATGCAGCGGTCGGTGAAGGGTGAGGTCATCGCGGCGACGTTCGACCGTCCGCCGCAGGACCACACCACGGTGGCGGAGCTGGCGATCGAGCGGGCGAAGCGCCTGGTCGAGCTGGGCCACGACGTGGTCGTGCTGCTCGACTCGGTGACCCGGCTCGGTCGGTCGTACAACCTGGCGGCGCCGGCCAGCGGCCGGATCATGTCGGGTGGTATCGACTCCACCGCGCTCTACCCGCCGAAGCGCTTCCTGGGTGCGGCCCGCAACATCGAGAACGGCGGCTCGCTGACCATCCTCGCCACCGCGCTGGTGGAGACCGGGTCCATGGCGGACACGGTCATCTTCGAGGAGTTCAAGGGCACCGGCAACGCGGAGCTGAAGCTGGACCGGAAGATCGCCGACAAGCGCACCTTCCCGGCCATCGACATCCACCCGTCCGGCACGCGCAAGGAGGAGATCCTGCTCGCGCCGGAGGAGCTGGCCATCATCCACAAGCTCCGCAAGGTGCTGCACTCGCTGGACTCGCAGGCGGCGCTGGACCTGCTGCTCGACAAGCTCAAGCAGACCCGCACCAACATCGAGTTCCTGATGCAGATCGCCAAGTCGACGCCGGGGGAGTGACCCTCCCCGGGTGAGACCGACGAGAAGGGCACGGCCACCGCGGCCGTGCCCTTCTCGCGTTCCCGGGCGCCCCGTGCCGTCCGCCCGCCCGCCGTCCGTCCGCCCACGACAGTCGCATTCGGTCACCACGCCCGTCGCGCGCTCCGTCTGGCTGTGTCGAGTACGGGCTCGGTGGCAGTGCGCGCTGTCGAGCTGCGGGCGGACTCGCGGACACCGACGCGGCTCCTCGCAGGCGGGGCGGGGAGCGGCTCCGGTTGGTCGTGTGGACGGGGCACCGGGGGGTGGAGTTTTCCTTCGGTTTGGTTGACAGGTATTGAAACTTCTATTCACAGTCCGGTTGACTGTGGCCCATGCGTACCCGCAGACGATCTGCCCGTCTCGCCGGCGTCCTGCTGTTGACGCCGCTGCTCACCATGGCCGGCACCGTGCCGGCGACCGCCGGTGCGCCGGATCCGGCCACCGACCCCTCCGCCACCGCGGCCGAGGACGCGCCCCGCGCCTCCTCGTACCCCGCCGACTCCGTCACGCTCTCCGGCGGCATCGAGCCAGCCGGCGGCCTGGAGACCGCCAAGACCACCCGCCCGGTCGCCCCGGGCCTCCAACTCACCTCCTTCGACCGGTACGACGCCGACGGCTGGCTGCGCGCCGACGCGCTCACGGCCGACCTCACCGGCGGCGTCACCGTCGACTACGTGAACTCCGGCGCGGTCAGCCGGGCCGAGCCGCTGCGCCGCGCCGTGGACGCCTCCCGCGCGGTCGCGGCGGTCAACGGCGACTTCTTCGACATCAACAACTCGGGCGCCGCCCAAGGCGTCGGCATCCGCGACGGCGAACTGGTCCAGTCCGCGGTCAGCGGGCATCGCAACGCCGTCGCGATCACCACCGAGGGGCTCGGCCGGGTGATCGAGGTCAACTTCGACGGCAGCGCGACGCTGCCCACCGGCCCGGTGACGCTGACCCAGTTCAACAACATGATCCAGGCGAACGGGATCGGCGTGTTCACCGCGCTCTGGGGGTCGTACACCCGGGAACGCGCGGTCGCCGGCGCCGCCCGCGTCACGGAGGTCACGGTGGTCGACGGCCGCGTCGCCACCGTCGCCACGACGGCCGGCAGCGGGCCGATCCCGGCCGGCACCACCGTGCTGCTCGGGCGCGACTCCGGCGCGGACGCCCTCGCCGGGCTGCGCCCCGGCGACCCGGTGACGGTCGCCTGGCAGCCCAAGGCCGCCGACGGCAGCACCCTGCATGCGGCGGTCGGCGGCGGCAACGTGCTGGTCCGGGACGGCGTGGTGCAGAACATCGCCGACGCGTCGCTGGCCCCGCGCACGTCGGTCGGCTTCTCCGCCGACGGCCGGCGCATGATCCTGCTGACCGTGGACGGCCGCCAGGTCGACAGCCGTGGCGTCACCCAGACCGAGATGGGCCGGATGATGGCCGAACTCGGCGCCCACCACGCGCTCAACCTCGACGGCGGCGGCTCGTCCACGCTGCTCGCCCGGGAGCCGGGCGCGGCGGCCGTGCAGGTGGAGAACAGCCCCTCCGACGGCACGGAGCGCGCGGTGCCCAACGGCCTGGCCCTCTACGCGCCCCAGGGCAGCGGCCGGCTCACCGGGTACTGGCTGGAGACCGCCAGCGACCCGACCAGCGCACCCGGCGTCGCGCCGGTGCGCGGCGGCCGCCCCGACCGGGTCTTCCCCGGCCTCACCCGCCGGCTCACCGCCGCCGGCCACGACGAGACGTACGGCCCGGCGGCCGGCGCGCCGAAGTGGCGGGCCAACCCGGCGGCGCAGGGCACCGTCGACCGCGAGGGCACCTTCCGGGCCGGCCTGCCCGGCCGTACCACCGTCACCGCCTGGCGGGACGAGGCCAGCGGCACCCTCGACCTCACCGTCCTCGGCCCGCTGGCCCGGATCGACTCCACCGTGGACCGGGTCGGCCTGGACGGGGCGCAGGGCAGCGCGCTGTTCGGCGTGGTCGGCTACGACGCCGAGGGCAACACCGCCCCGATCGAACCCGCCGACCTGAAGCTCGACTACGACCGGGACCTTCTCAAGATCACCCCGACCGCCGACGGCAACCTCGCCGTCACCGCGCTGCGGGACACCGGCTCGGCGCTGGTCACCGTGCGCGTGGGCGGCAGCAGCACCGTGCTGCCCGTCACCGTCGGGCTCACCGACGTCCCGGTGGCCACGTTCGACGACGCGGCGGCCTGGAAGTTCAGCCAGGCCCGGGCCAGCGGTGCCGTCGCCCCGGCGCCGGGGCGCACCGGCACCGGCCTGAAGATGACGTACGACTTCAGCCAGTCCACCGGCACCCGGGCCGCGTACGCCGACCCGCCGGCCTGGATCGACGTTGCCGGCCAGCCGCAGGCGTTCGGCATGTGGATCCACGGCAACGGCACCGGGGAGTGGCCCAGCCTGCACCTGCACGACGCGCAGAACACCCAGCACGTCCTGCGCGGGCCACTGATCACCTGGAAGGGCTGGAAGTACGTCGAGTTCGCCGTGCCCGCCGGCGTGCAGTACCCGGTGCGGATCCGCCGGTTCTACGTGGCCGAGACCAACGCCGCCGCCCAGTACCGCAGCGAGGTGGTCATCGACGACCTGGTGGCGAAGGTGCCGCCGACGGTCGACGCTCCGGCCGAGGCGCCGCGCACCGACCGGGTGGTGCTCCGCGACGGCACGGTCGACGGCGCGCCCTGGCGCTTCGCGGTCATGTCCGACGCGCAGTTCGTCGCGGCGGACCCGGACAGCGACCTGGTCGCCCAGGCCCGCCGTACGCTCCGCGAGGTCAAGGCCGCGAAGCCGGACTTCCTCGTGATCAACGGCGACTTCGTGGACACCGCGTACCCGGCCGACTTCGCGCTGGCGAAGCAGGTGCTGGACGAGGAGCTCGGCGGGGAACTGCCGTACTACTACGTGCCCGGCAACCACGAGATCATGGGCGCACCGATCGCCAACTTCCGGGCCGCGTTCGGTGACACCGAGCGGGTCTTCGACCACAAGGGCACCCGGTTCGTCACGCTGAACTCGTCGACCGGCTCGCTGCGCGGCGGCGGCTTCGACCAGGTGCGGATGCTGCGCGAGGCGCTCGACTCGGCGGCCGGCGACCCCGCCGTCGGCTCGGTGGCGGTGCTGCACCACCACCCGCCGCGCGACCCGAGCCCGGCCAAGGCCAGCCAGCTCGGCGACCGGAAGGAGGCCGCGCTGCTGGAGCAGTGGCTGGCCGACTTCCAGCACCGCACCGGCAAGGGGGCGGTCTTCGTCGGCGGGCACGTCGGCACGTTCCACGCCGACCGGGTCGACGGGGTGCCGTACCTGATCAACGGCAACTCGGGCAAGAACCCGTCCACCCCGGCCGACCAGGGCGGATTCACCGGGTGGACCGAGTTCGGAGTGGACCCGGTGAGCCCCGCCGAGGCCGACCGGGCCCGGCGGAACCCGCTCGTGGAGGGACCGCGCTGGGTCGCCGCCGAGTTCCACGCGCACGTCGACGGGCTCGCGGTGGCCGCCCCGGCCAGCGTCGCCGTCGACGCCCCGGCGACGGTCACCGCCACGGTGACCCAGCCGGGCGGGCGTACGGTGCCGGTGGCGGCGCCGGTGAGCGCGGACTGGTCCGCCTCGCCGAACCTGCACGTCGGCTCGGCCGCCGGGCTGAAGCCCTGGCACGTGGCCCGCTTCGACCCGGCCACCGGCACGCTCACCGCCCTGCGCCCCGGCGCGCAGGTCACGCTGGCGGTGGAGGTCAACGGCGTCCGGGCCGAGGCGACCGTCACCCTGACCGCCGCCGCCCAGGCCCCCGCCGCCTGAGGGTGAGGAGGGCGCCTTCCTGACGCCCGCGCACAGGAAAGGCCCCCTGCTGGCACCGCCCGAGGCCCGCACCGATCCCGGTGCGGGCCTCGGGTGTCGACGGGGCCCTCCGATCTCAGAAGTCGCCCTCGGCGACCTGGAAGACGGTGAGGCCGAGGGCGCGCCACATCCGCACCACCTGCTGGCGGTCGTCGAAGACGCCGACCACCCGGTAGCGGTCCCTGACCTCGTGCTCGTAGATCTCCTGCTTGACCACCGAGTCCTTGCGGTTGTCGCCGACGGCGCGCAGGTGCAGGTCGAGGTAGGGGACCCCGACGTGCCGGGCCAGCCACGCCTCGGTGGCGGGCCGGGCGGTGGCGTCGCGGCCCGAGCAGAAGACCACCCCGTACCCGGCCGCGTGCATCGCCCGGACCGCCGCGATCACCGCCGGGTTCGGCTCGTCCTCGTCGACCCGGGTCATGTCGTACGGGCTGCGCGAGACGTTCAGCGCGACCGTCCCGTCGATGTCGACCAGCACGATCTCCGGCGGCCCGGTCGACGGGGCGTGCACCGTGGCCGGCCGCCCCGTCCGGGCCTGCGGCACCGGCAGCGGCAGCGCGCGCCCCTCCAGGTAGCGCTCGTGCAGCCGGCGGATCCACGCCTCGCCGACCCGGTCGGCCTCCGGGCGGGCGGCGTCGCGGCGCAGGCACTCCGCCAGCGGCACGTCGGTGAAGTCGTGCACCTCGAACTCGGCGCCGTGCCGGGCGGCCAGGTCGGCCCAGTCCCGCAGGGTCCGCGACCGCAGGTTGGTGTCGTCGACGCAGACGTCCGCCCGGGCCCGCAGCAGCGCCTCGACCTGCGCCCGCTGCACGACGGTCACCTGCCACTCCGCCCACTGGGTGAACAGCCGCTCGCCGTGCAGCATCCGGCGCAGGTCGTCCCGGTTGACCCGGACCACGGACGGTTGCAGCGTCCGGGCGAACGTGGTCTTGCCGGAGGCGGGGAGTCCCCGGGTGGCGATCAGGCGGGCCATGGCTCCTCCGTGTCGTACGTCTCGGTGGCCGGCGGGCCGTGGCCGCCGTACCCCGGGCGGGGCACGAACGGCGGGCGGCCGTGCCGGGTGAATGCCCGGCCAGGCGGCGGGAATGCGGGAGACGGGGCGCGCGTTGTCGATGCCGGAGCAGCCGTGCGGCCCGATTGCCGGGCCGGCGCCGGCCCATGGCACACTGGTCAATCGGCCACCGGTTCCGGTTCACGCCCGAGCCCGTCGCGCACGAGGCGACGGACACCGACGGCGACCCGGCGACCATCCACGAAAGGACCGAGGCGACATGAAGCCCAACATCCACCCGGAGTACGTGACCACCGAGGTCACCTGCTCCTGCGGCAACACCTTCAGCACCCGCAGCACCGCCAAGGGCGGCTCGATCCACGTCGAGACCTGCAGCGCCTGCCACCCGTTCTACACGGGCAAGCAGCGCGTCCTGGACACCGCCGGGCGGGTCGCGAAGTTCCAGCAGAAGTACGCCAAGGTTCAGGCCAAGAAGGCCAAGTAACTCCTCGTTCGGCGCCCGCGCCCGGTTTCGTGCCGGTCGCGGGCGTCGTCCGTATCCGCCCCGGTTCCGCCTCCCGTCCCGCCGTCGTCGAAGGAGCTTCCCCCGCATGAGCAGTGAGCGCCTGGCCGCCCTCCTCGACGAGTACGCCGAGCTGGAGAAGCGGCTGGCGGACCCGGCCATCCACGCCGACCAGGGCACCGCCCGCCGGGTCGGCCGTCGGTACGCCGAGCTGGTCCCGCTGCACAAGGCGGCCGGGGAGCTGGAGCAGGCCCGCGCCGACCTCGCCGCCGCCCGGGAGCTGGCCGCCGAGGACCCGTCCTTCGCCGCCGAGGCGGAGTCGATCGCCGCGACCCTGCCGGCGCTCGAGGAGCGGCTGGCCGAGCTGCTGATCCCGCGCGACCCGCACGACGCCAAGGACGTGATCGTCGAGATCAAGGCCGGCGAGGGCGGCGAGGAGTCCGCGCTCTTCGCCGGCGACCTGCTGCGGATGTACACCCGGTACGCCGAGCGGCGCGGCTGGCTCACCGAGGTGATCGACGCCCAGGACTCGGACCTCGGCGGGGTGAAGGACGTCTCGCTGGCGATCAAGACCAAGGGCGTGCCCGAGGGCGGCAACGGCGTCTGGTCCCGGCTCAAGTGGGAGGGCGGCGTGCACCGGGTGCAGCGCGTCCCGGTCACCGAGTCGCAGGGCCGGATCCACACCAGCGCCGCCGGCGTGCTGGTGCTGCCCGAGGCCGAGGACGTCGACGTCACCATCGACCCGAACGACCTGCGCATCGACGTGTTCCGCTCGTCGGGTCCGGGCGGCCAGTCGGTGAACACCACCGACTCGGCGGTGCGGATCACCCACGTCCCGACCGGCATCGTGGTCTCCTGCCAGAACGAGAAGTCCCAGTTGCAGAACCGGGAGCAGGCGATGCGGATCCTGCGCGCCCGGCTGCTGGCGGCGGCCCAGGAGCAGGCCGACGCGGCCGCCTCGGACGCCCGCAAGGCGCAGGTGCGCACCGTGGACCGCTCGGAGCGGATCCGCACCTACAACTTCCCGCAGAACCGGATCACCGACCACCGGATCGGCTACACCGCGTACAACCTGGACCTGTCCCTCGCCGGGGACCTGGACGGCGTCCTCGACGCCCTGACGGAGGCCGACCGCGCCGCCCGCCTGGCCGGCGACACGGAGCTGACCCGCCGCTGACCCGCCGGGCCGAGGAGAAGGCGGGGTCAGGAGGCGCGGGGGCGGGTCTTCGCGCGGAGCATCTCGCGGTCGGCCGCCTCGAAGGCGGCGCTGAGGGCGTCGCGCAGGCCGGGGCCGGTGGCGCCCACCTCCGCGAAGCCGACGCTGACCCCGACCGGCGTGCCGGGCACCAGCGACTCCCAGTCCTCCGCCCGCACCGCGGCGTCGATCCGGCGGCCCACCTCGGCCGCCTCGGCCATCCCGGCGTGGGGGAGCACCACCACGAACTCGTCGCCCCCGTAGCGGGCCACGAAGTCGCCCCGACGCATCACCCGGTTGATCACCCCGGCGACGCGCTGGAGCACCAGGTCGCCGGAGTGGTGCCCGTGCCGGGTGTTGACCGCCTTGAAGCCGTCCAGGTCGCAGACGCCGATCACCACCCGGTCGCCGCCGGCGACCACCGTGGCGATGTAGCGCTCCAGCCGGCGCCGGTTGGGCAGCCCGGTCAGCGGGTCGGTCAGCGCCTCGCCCTCGAAGCGGGCCGCCTCGCGGCGCATCTCCTCGTGGTCGATGCGGGCGGCGATGCCGTCGATGTAGACGTCCCGGAGCCGGTCGTTGCGCTGGGCGGCCAGCCGGAACGCCAGCCGGTCGGCCCGGTGGGCCGCCGCGTGGTCGCCGGAGCGGGCCAGGGCGATGCTGCGCAGCCGCGCCGGCTCGGCCGCGCCCAGCGTCTCGCTGGAGACCTGGACGGTGTCCAGCCGGGTGACCGCCTCGATCGGCCGGCCCTCGGCGACGGCGAGGCAGACCTGGCCGAGCTGGCGCATGTCCCGGGCCCGGGCGCTGTCCCCGCCGTGGCCGAGCAGCCGCGCCGGGGCGGCGTCCGTGCCGACCTCCAGCCGGTCGCCCAGGGCCCCCCGCCGGGCGGCGGCGTAGCCGTACGCGGCCAGGCTGCTCGGGCGCAGCCTCCCGGCCCGGCCGCTGCGCAGGAACCGCTCCAGGTCGGCGGCGACGTCCCGCAGCACCCGCAGGCAGCCGTCGCTGTCGCCGTTGTGGTCCAGCGCCACCGCGTTGCGCAGCCGGATGCCGGGGGCGGCGAACGTCTCCTCCGGGATCCCGGCGGCCGTCCCGAGCTGCCGGGCCCGCTCGATGGCGCCGAGGGCGTAGCCGTGGAAGCTGAGGTAGGAGTAGGCCATCGCGAGGTCGTGCCAGCCCCACGCGGTGTCCCGGTCGGGATCCGGCACCGCGCCCAGCGCCCGGGCGGCCTTCACCAGGTGCGTGACGCAGCGGTCCAGCGCGCCCTGGTGGTGCGCGGCGAGCGCGGCCAGCGCGTTGAGGTGCCCGTGCAGGTAGGGCTCGGCGAGGTCGCGGACCGCGCTGGAGGCCTCCTCGACCGCCCGCGTGTACTCGGCCGTCCGGCCCAGGTTGATCACCGCCGAGAGGCGCTGCACCAGGGCGTCCGCCCGCGCGTACGGGTCGGTGGTGGTGCCGATGACGCGGTCGAGGATCGCGTACGCCTCGGCGGAGCGGCTGGACTCCTGCAACGCCCGCGACCGCGTCAGGGCGTCAACCTGGTCGGTGACCCGGTCGAGCCAACCCACCCGCGACCTCCTGTCGGTGTGCGCCCGGACGCATCCGCTCGTGATGTCCGGGGCGACGCCTCATGATTATCTCGTGACGACCGCACCGCAACAGCCGTCCGAAGGGACGAGACGACAACGCCCTTCCGTGGCGGTGTCCCGGGCGGCCCGGGCGCTGGCCGAGGCCGGCGTCGAGGCGGCCCGCGCCGAGGCGGAGCAGTTGGCCGCGTACGTGCTGGGGGTGCCCCGGGGGCGGCTCGCGCTGGCCGACGACCTCACCGCCGACCAGCTCGACCGGTTCGACGGGCTGGTCGCCCGGCGGGCCGACCGGGAGCCGTTGCAGCACCTCACCGGCGTCGCCGGCTTCCGGCACCTGGAGCTGGCCGTCGGGCCGGGTGTCTTCGTGCCCCGGCCCGAGACCGAGCTGCTCGCCGGCTGGGGGATCGCGCGGGCCGGGCTCCTGGCCGCCCCGGTGGTGGTGGACCTGTGCAGCGGCTCCGGCGCGATCGCCCTGTCGGTCGCCCAGGAACTGCCGGCCGCCCGGGTGGTGGCGGTGGAACGCTCGGCCGACGCGCTGCCCTGGCTGCGGCGGAACGCGGCGACCCGGGCGGCGGCGGGGGACCGGCCGATCGAGGTGGTGGCGGCGGACGTCACCGCCCCGGACCTGCTGGCCGACCTCGTCGGCCGGGTCGACGTGCTGCTCTGCAACCCGCCGTACGTGCCCTCCGACGTGCCGGTGCCGCCGGAGGTGGGTCGGCACGATCCGGCCAGCGCGGTCTTCGGCGGGGCGGACGGCCTGGCGGTGATCCGCCCGGTGGTCGCCCGGGCGGCGGCCCTGCTGCGCCCCGGCGGGGCGCTCGGCGTCGAGCACGACGACACGCACGGCACGGCGGTGCCCGACCTGCTGGCGGCGGACGGCCGGTTCGAGGCGGTGGCCGACCACCCGGACCTGGCCGGGCGGCCCCGCTTCGCCACCGCGTCCCGCCGGGCGGACGGCCCGCACGCCGCCGCCCACGAGGCGTGGCAGACTGACTCCTCGTGATGCTCTACGACTGCCGGTCGCCCGCCGACCGGGACCGCGGCATCGCTGCGGCCATCGAGGCGGTCAAGAACGGCGAACTCGTCGTCCTGCCGACGGACACGGTCTACGGGATCGGCGCGGACGCGTTCACCCCGTACGCGGTCAAGGCCCTGCTGGACGCCAAGGGCGGCCGGCACGTGCCGCCGCCGGTGCTGATCGGCTCCCGGCACACCCTCGACGGCCTGGTCTACTCGCTGCCCCAGGCTGCGCGGGACCTGGTGGAGGCGTTCTGGCCCGGCGCGCTGACCATCGTCGTCGAGCACTCGCCGAGCCTGCGCTGGGACCTCGGCGACACGTCCGGGACGGTGGCGGTGCGGATGCCGCTGCACCCGGTGGCGCTGGAGGTGCTGCGCGAGACCGGCCCGATGGCGGTCGCCTCGGCCAACAAGACCGGCCAGCCGGCCGCGCTCACCGCCGAGCAGGCCCGCGACCAGCTCGCCTACTCGGTGCGGGCGTACCTGGAGGCCGGGCCCTGCCCGGACCCGGTGCCGAGCACCATCGTCGACCTCACCGGCGAGGTGCCGCAGGTCCTCCGCCAGGGCGCCGTCCCGCTGGAGAAGCTGCGCGACGTGGTGCCGGACATCCTCGTCGGCCAGGGGGTCTGAGTGCCGCCGTTCACCGTGTTGCACGTCTGCATGGGCAACATCTGCCGATCCCCGATGGCCGAGCGGCTGCTGGCCCTCGCCGTCCGGGAGCGGCTGGCCCGGCGGGAGGCCGACCCGGGCCGCGCCGAGGAGCTGGTGCACAGCCACAGCGCGGGCACCGGCGGCTGGCACGCCGGTGAGGAGATGAACCCGCCGGCCGCCCGCCAGGTCACCACCCGGGGCGGCAGCACCGACGGCTTCGCCGCCCGCAAGCTCCGCTCGGACCACATCGACGCCGCCGACCTCGTGCTCACCGCCACCGCGGACCAGCAGGAGTACGTGGTGGCGCTGCGCCCCGACGCCGCGGCGCGCACCTTCGTGCTGGGCGAGTTCGGCCGGCTGCTCGCCGCGGTGGACGCGGCCGGGCTGCCCCCGGCCGAGGCCACCCCGGAGGGGGTGTACGCGCGCGGCGTGGCGCTGGTGGCGGCCGCCCACGCCGCCCGCGAGGGCACCACCGCTCTGCCCACCGACGATCTCGACGACCCGTGGGGGCGCGGCGACCAGTGCTTCAGCCGGGTGGCCGACGAGATCGAGGAGACCGTCCACCCCCTCGCCACCGCGCTCCTGCCGTAACCGCCGCGCCTCGCCCCGGGCAGGCTCCGTGGCCGTCCACCCGCGCCGCCGGGCTTGTGCCGTAATCCGCCGGAGTTACCCTCGCGCGTGAGTTTCCTGCGGGTTTGGGGGAAAGGGGCGGTGGAGAGGGCCTTTCAGGTCATTCTGGGTGGGTCCTGACCGGCTCCTGCGGGGAGAGCTGATGACCCGGGCACACCTCGAAAGACTGTTCACCGTGCTGCTCGCCGGCGTGCTCGCCGGCGTGGCGCTCGCGGCGGCGGCCCTGCCGACCGCGCTGGTGTTCGGCATCGGGTTCTCGGCGCTCGCCGCGCCGTACTCGGAGCTGCCCAGCACGCTGCGCACGCCGCCGACGGCCCAGCGCTCCAACCTCTACGCCGACGACGGCACCACCCTGATCACCTCCTTCTACCAGGAGGACCGGGTGGACGTGCCGCTGGCCGAGGTCGCGCCGGTGATGCGGCAGGCGATCATCGCCGCCGAGGACGTCCGGTTCCACGAGCACAGCGGGGTCGACCTGCGCGGCGTGGTGCGGGCCTTCACGGTCAACCAGGGCAGCGGGGAGACCCGGCAGGGCGCGTCCACGCTGACCATGCAGTACGTCCGCAACGTGCTCAGCAACGACCCCCGGCTCAGCGAGCGGCAACGCGCCGCCGCCACCGAACTCAGCACCGCCCGCAAGATCCAGGAGATGCGGTACGCGCTGGCCCTGGAGCGGGAGCTGACCAAGGACGAGATCCTCGCCCGCTACCTCAACATCGCCTACTTCGGGGCCGGGGCGTACGGGGTGGCCGCCGCGAGCAAGCGCTACTTCTCCAAGGCGCCGGCGGATCTCACCCTGGCCGAGGCCGCGCTGCTGGCCGGGCTGGTCCGCTCCCCGCACACCGACGACCCGATCAACGGCGACGCGGACGCGGCGCTCGCCCGCCGGGGGCACGTGCTGGACCGGCTGGTCGAGTCGGGGCAGGTCCCGGCCGCGGCGGCGGACCAGGCCCGGGCCGAGCAGTTGCACCTGCGCCCCAGCCAGACCCCGAACGACTGCACGGCGGTGCCGGAGGAGCACGCCGACTGGGGCTTCTTCTGCGACTGGTTCACCCGCTGGTGGAACGCCCAGCCGGCGTTCGGCGCGACGGTCGACGAGCGGCAGCTCACGCTGCGCCGGGGCGGCTTCACCATCGTCTCCTCGCTCGACCCGGCCGTGCAGCGCGCCGCCACCGAGCAGGTCCGCCGGATCTACTCCCTGGACGACCGCCGGGCGGCGCCGACGGCGGTGGTCCAGCCCGGCACGGGCCGGGTGCTCGCCATGGCGGTGAACCGGAACTACAGCGTGGCCGGCAACCCGGCCGGGCAGAAGAACCACCCGAACACGGTCAACCAGTTGGTCGCCGGGGGCGGGGCGATCGACGGCTACCAGGCCGGCTCGACGTTCAAGATGTTCACCATGCTGGCCGCGCTGGAGTCCGGGCTTCCGCTGGACACGGAGTTCGACGCGCCGGAGCGGATCGTGACCGGCTTCCCGTCGACCGGGGCGGCGAGCTGCGACGGGTACTGGTGCCCCCAGAACGCCAACAGCGACATGGACGGCGAACACACCATGTGGACGGCGTTCGGCAGCTCGGTCAACACCTACTTCGCCTGGCTGGCCGAGCGGGTCGGCGCGGACCGCGTGGTGGAGATGGCCGAGCGGCTCGGGATCGTGTTCCGGGCCGGGGACGACGCGCGGCTGGCCCGCCACGGGGCGCGCGAGTGGGGGCCGTTCACCCTCGGCGTCTCCGCCACCACCCCGCTCGACCTCGCCGGCGCGTACGCGGCGGTGGCGGCCGAGGGGATGTGGTGCGCGCCGCTGCCCGTCGTCTCGGTGACCGACGCGGCGGGCCGGCCGGTGGCCGCCGCGCGGCCGGACTGCCGGCAGGTGGTCGACACCGACGTGGCCCGGGCGGCGGCCGACGCCGCCCGCTGCCCGGTCGGCGACCAGTCGATGTACCGGGAGTGCGACCGGGGCACCGCCGAGGGGCTGCGCCGGCAACTCGGCCGCCCGGTGGCCGGCAAGACCGGCAGCTCGGACGGGTACGCGACCGAGACCGTGGTCGCCTTCACCCCGCAACTGGTGGTCGCCTCGATCGCCACCAACCCCGACGACCCGCGCGACGCGGTCGGCCAGCGGGTGCAGGGGCAACTGGTCGAGGCGGTGGGCGAGACGCTCTCCTTCGCCCTGCGCGACGAGCCGGTCCGGGACTTCGTGCCGCCCAGCGAGGCGACCGCCTTCCGGATCACCGGCGCCCGCACGGGCAACTGACCCACCCCGGGCGGGCGGGCCGGGGGGTCAGGGGGTCTGCTCGGCGCCCCGGGCGATGTTGCGGGCCATCCCGCCGAAGACCACCGCGTGGAAGGGCGCCACCGCCCCCCAGTACACGTGCCCGGCCAGGCCGCGGGGCAGGAACACCGCCCGCTGGTGGTAGCGGCTGCGCTCGCCGTCGAGCGGGGCCACCCGCATCTCCAGCCAGGCCCGGCCGGGCAGCCGCATCTCGGCGCGCAGCCGCAGCAGCTCGCCCGGGACGATCTCCTCCACCCGCCAGAAGTCCAGCGCCTCGCCGACCCGCAGGCGGTGCGGGTCGCGCCGGCCCCGGCGCAGCCCCACGCCGCCCACCAGCCGGTCCAACCAGCCCCGGGCGGACCAGGCCAGCGGGAACGAGTACCAGCCGTGCTCCCCGCCGACGCCCTCGACGACCCGCCACAGGGCCTCCGGCGGCGCGTGCACGGCCCGCTCCCGTACGTCGGTGTAGGCGGTGCCGCCGGACCACTCCGGGTCGCTGGGCAGCGGCTCGGCGGGCGCGTCCGGGCCGCTCGCCGTCGACCAGCGGGTCTCCACCTCGCCGTCGCGCACCTTGGCCAGGGCCAGCGCGACCGCCTGGTCGAAGCCGGTCAGCCCCTCCGGCGGGTCCGGGACGTGGGCGGCGATGTCGTGCTCGCCGGCGACGGCCTCGTGGACCAGGCTCTCCACCAGCGGCCGGGCGATCGCGTTCGGCACCGGGGTGACCAGCCCGACCCAGTACGAGGAGAGCGCCGGGGTCAGCGGTCGCACCGGCACGATGATCCGGCGGCGCAGCCCGGCCACCCGCGCGTAGCGCTGCATCATGTCCTCGAAGGTGAGGACGTCCGGCCCGCCGACGTCGAAGGCGCGGTTGACCTCTGGCGGCAGGCTCGCGCAGCCGACCAGGTAGCGCAGCACGTCCCGGACGGCGATCGGCTGGATCCGGTTGCGGACCCAGCGCGGGGTGACCATGCCCGGCAGCCGTTCGGTCAGGTGGCGCAGCATCTCGAAGGAGGCCGAGCCGGACCCGATGATCACCGCCGCCCGCAGCACCGCCGTCGGCACCCCGCTGTCCAGCAGGATGCGTCCCACCTCGGCCCGGGAGCGCAGGTGCGCCGACGGGACCTGGCGGTGCGCCGCCGGCTCCGGCCCGCCGAGGTAGACGATCCGGCGTACGCCCGCGGCGCGGGCCGCGGCGGCGAAGTTGGCCGCCGCCTCCCGGTCGGCGGCCTCGAAGCCGGCCTGCCCGAGCGAGTGCACCAGGTAGTACGCGACGTCCACGCCCTCGAACGCGGCCGCCAGGGTCTCCGGCCTGCGCAGGTCGCCCTCGGCGATCTCGGCGCGCGCCGCCCAGGGCACGTCCCGCAGCCGGCCGGCCCTGCGGGCGAGGCAGCGCACCGTGTGCCCCTCGGCCAGCAGCCGGGGCGCGAGCCGCCCGCCGATGTAACCCGTGGCTCCGGTGACGAGGCATCTCACGGCTTCCAGTGTGCGGCCCAATAGACTCTGGCGCTGTGGCTACTGAGACGGGCACCTTCTGGGGGCCGGACTTCGACCAGCTCCGCGCGACGGACCCGGAGATCGCCGGGGTGGTGCTGGGCGAGCTGGACCGGCTCCGGGGCGGCCTCCAGCTGATCGCCAGCGAGAACCTCACCTCGCCGGCGGTGCTGGCGGCGCTCGGCTCGACGCTGACCAACAAGTACGCCGAGGGCTACCCGGGCCGGCGCTACTACGGCGGCTGCGCCGAGGTCGACCGGGCCGAGGAGATCGGCATCGCCCGGGCGAAGGAGCTGTTCGGCGCCGAGCACGCCAACCTCCAGCCGCACTCCGGGGCGAGCGCCAACCTGGCCGCGTACGCCGCGCTGGTGCAGCCGGGGGACACGGTGCTCGCCATGGACCTGCCGCACGGCGGCCACCTCACCCACGGCAGCCGGGTGAACTTCTCCGGCAAGTGGTTCCACACCGTCGGCTACACCGTCCGGCGGGACACCGAGCTGATCGACTACGACGAGGTGCGCGACCTGGCCCTCGCCCACCGCCCCAAGATGATCATTTGTGGCGCGACGGCCTATCCCCGCCTGATCGACTTCGCGCGGTTCCGCGAGATCGCCGACGAGGTCGGGGCGTACCTGATGGTGGACGCGGCGCACTTCGTCGGGCTGGTCGCGGGGAAGGCCGTCCCGTCGCCGGTGCCGCACGCCGACGTCGTCTGCTTCACCACGCACAAGGTGCTGCGCGGGCCGCGCGGCGGCATGATCCTCTGCCGGGAGCCGCTGGCCCAGCGCATCGACAAGGCGGTCTTCCCGTTCACCCAGGGCGGGCCGCTGATGCACGCCGTCGCCGCCAAGGCCGTCGCGCTGCGCGAGGCCGCCCAACCCGAGTTCCAGGCGTACGCGGCGCAGGTGGTGAGCAACGCGCAGGCGCTCGCCGCCGGGCTGGCCGCCGAGGGCATGCGCCCGGTCTCCGGGGGCACCGACACCCACCTCGCCCTGATCGACCTGCGCGAGGCCGGGGTGACCGGCGCGGACGCCGAGGCCCGCTGCGACGCCGCCGGCATCACGCTGAACAAGAACGCCGTCCCGTACGACCCGCAGAAGCCGATGGTGGCGTCGGGAATCCGCGTCGGCACCCCGAGCGTGACCACCCAGGGGATGCGGGAGGGGGAGATGCACCGGATCGCCGGGCTGATCGCCCGCGCGGTGCGCACCGATCCCGCCGCCCCGGGGGGCGCCGACGAGCTGACCCGGATCGCGTCCGAGGTGACCGCGCTGGTCGCCGACTTCCCGGCGTACCCCCGTGGCTGAGCCCGGGGTGCGCGAGCCGGCGGCGACCGCGGCGGCCGACCGGCGCTGGCGGCTGCGGCACCTGCCGGTCCTGCTGGCCGCCAGCGGCCTGCTGATCGCGGTGGCCGCGCTGGTGGGGGCGCTGGCCGGCGGCGCGGACGCGGCGCTGGGCGCGGCGGCCGGGGTGGGCGTCACGGCGGTCAGCTACACCCTGACCACGGTGGTGCTGGCCTGGGCCGACTCGGTGAATCCGCAGCTCGTGCTCCCGTTCGGCCTCGGCCTGTATGCGGCCAAGATGACCCTGCTGGGCGTCGTGATGGTGGCCGTGGCGTCGACCGGCTGGCCCGGGCTGATCCCGCTCTGCCTGGGCATCGCGGCCGGCGTGGTGGTCTGGACCGGCGTGCACATCTGGTGGCTCACCACCGTGCACGCCCGCCGTCCCCGCTGAGCCCGCCGCAGGTGGCGGGCACGGCGGTGTCCCACCGCCCGGACGGCGCGGAAAAGTGTCCGCCACCGGTCATTTGCACGCTGGCGGAAGGGGAGTAGCGTGCCCACAGACGACGCTGCCCGCCACCGGCCCACACAACGACGGTTGTGCGGGGGGCGAGGCACAGCCTCGTATTCCCGGCTGATATCGTTCGCCCCGTCATGGCTGGTGACCAACCCCCCCGACCCAGCGGCGGCCCGGACGACGTTCCGACCGGAGCCGGCCAGGGTTGGACCGCGCTCACATACCTGATCGCGGGCATGCTCGTGTGGGGCTTCATCGGCTGGCTGGTCGACCAGTGGCTCGACACCGGCGGCATCGCCACCGGGATCGGCGTCGTGCTCGGCATGGCCGGGGGGATCATCCTGGTCGTCCGTCGACTCGGCACGCCTACTTAGGAAGGGACGCGGTGTTCGGACAGGCGAACGTCCTGGCAGCGGGCCAGGCGGCATTCCCACCCAGCGTGGAGGACTTCTACCTGCCCAGCATCCTGCCCTGGGGTGCGCACGACTCCTACTGGTTCACCAAGATCACGGCCATGGTCTGGATCGCCGTCGGCGTCCTGATCATCTTCTTCCTGGCCAGCTACCGTAAGCCGCAGCTGGTGCCGACGAAGAAGCAGTGGCTCGCCGAGTCGATCTACGGCTTCGTGCGCAACAACATCGCGGTCGACATGATCGGGCACGCGGGTGTGCGGTTCGCGCCGTACTTCACCACGCTGTTCTGCTTCATCCTGCTGACCAACCTCTTCGCGATCGTGCCGCTGTTCCAGATCTCGCCGAACTCGCACATCGCCTTCCCGGCCTTCCTCGCGGTGATCAGCTACGTGCTCTTCATCTACGCCGGCATCAAGCACCACGGCGCCGGGAAGTTCATCAAGAACTCGCTCATCCCGCCGGCGCCCTGGTACATCCTGCCGCTGCTGATCCCGATCGAGTTCTTCTCGACCTTCCTCGTCCGGCCGTTCTCGCTGGCCGTGCGTCTCTTCGCGAACATGTTCGCCGGCCACATGCTCCTGCTGGTCTTCACGCTCGGCGGCTTCGCGATGCTCAACGCCAACGCCTGGCTCGCACCGGTCTCGGTGCTGTCCTGGGCGATGACCGTCGCGCTCACCTTCCTCGAGTTCCTGGTGATCGTCCTGCAGGCCTACGTCTTCACCGTGCTGACCGCCAGCTACGTGCAGGGCGCGCTCGCCGACGAGCACTGATCCACCTCGCACCAACAGTTGTCGTCCCGCGTGACCGTCACGCGTGATAACCAGGAGGAACCCACTAATGGACATCTACGCCGCGGTAGAGGGCAGCACCGCCGCCATCGGCTACGGTCTCGCGGCCATCGGCCCGGGCATCGGTGTCGGCCTGGTCTTCGCCGCCTACATCCAGTCGACCGCCCGCCAGCCGGAGTCGTCCCGGATGACCCTGCCGTACGTCTGGATCGGCTTCGCCGTCATCGAGGCGCTCGCGCTGCTGGGCATCGCCTTCGGCTTCATCTGGCAGGGCCCGATTCAGTAATTCCGCCCCCCTCGGACCGGGAGGTCTTCCATGTTCCTGCTCGCCGCTGAGGGTGGTGAGTCGACCCACAACCCGATCGTGCCGATCTGGCAGGAGATCGTGGTGGGCGGCATCGCCTTCGCCCTGCTCTGCGTCGTGCTGATGAAGTTCGTCTTCCCCCGGATGGAGCAGACGTTCCAGGCGCGGGTCGACGCGATCGAGGGTGGCATCAAGCGCGCCGAGGCCGCGCAGGCCGAGGCGAACCAGCTGCTCGAGCAGTACCGGGCGCAGCTGGCCGAGGCGCGCACCGACGCCGCGAAGATCCGGGACGACGCCCGGGCCGACGCCGAGGGCATCCGGCAGGACATCCTCGGCAAGGCGCGGGAGGAGTCCGACCGGATCATCGCGGCCGGCAAGGAGCAGCTCGCCGCCGAGCGGGCCACCATCGTGCGCGAGCTGCGCACCGAGGTCGGCACGATCGCGGTGGACCTGGCCAGCAAGATCGTCGGTGAGTCGCTCGCCGACGAGGCGCGTCGCAAGGGCACCGTCGACCGGTTCCTGAGCGGTCTCGAGAGCGCGGGGGCCCGCTGATGCAGGCCGCCAGCCGGGAGTCGTACAAGGTCGCGGCCGAGCGCCTCGACGCGTACGTCCGCGGCGCGGAGCCGTCGGCGGTGGCCACCACCGCCGACGACATCCTCTCCGTCGCCGACCTGCTGCGGCGCGAGCCGCGGCTGCGCCGGGCGCTCTCCGACCCGGCCCGCTCCGGTGCGGACCGCACCGCCCTGCTCGGCGAGCTGCTGCGCGGCAAGGTCGGCGCCGAGGCGCTCGACCTGGTCGCCTCGCTGGTCGCCGGCCGCTGGTCGGCGCCGTCGGAGCTGCTCGACGGTGCCGAGCGGCTCGGTGTGGAGGCGCTGCTGGCCAGCGCCGACTCCGCCGGCGACCTCGGCGAGGTCGAGGACGAGCTGTTCCGCTTCGGTCAGGTGGTCTCCGGTCAGTCGGCGCTCTCCAACGCGCTGGCGGACCCGATCGCCCCGGTCGGGCAGCGGGCCGCCCTGGCCCGCGAACTGCTCGCCGGCAAGGCCCGCCCGATCACCCTCCGCCTCGTCGAGGCGGCGCTGGGCGGGTTCGGGGGACGCTCCTTCACCGGGGCGCTCACCCGACTGGTCGAGCTCGCCGCCGACCGGCGGGACCGGCAGGTGGCGTACGTGACCGTCGCGGCCCCGTTGAGTGACGAGGACGAGCGCCGGCTGGGCGCGAGCCTCTCCGCGATATACGGTCGAGAGGTTTCCGTCAAGCAGACGGTGGACCCCGGAGTTCTCGGTGGCGTGAGCGTGCGGGTCGGCTCCGACCTGTACGACGGCACCGTCCTGCGCCGCCTCAACGAGAGCCGCAACGCGCTCGCGAAGCGCTGAGGTGGCACCGCCGCCCAGCGCCTGTGAATAGACGCCATTCGGACCGGTCGGTACTAGGTATCCCGGGCCCCTGATACTTAAGGAAGCAGAGGATGGCCGAGCTGACCATCTCGACGGAGGAGATCCGCGGCGCCCTGGAGCGCTACGTCTCCTCCTACTCGTCCGAACTCTCCCGCGAGGAGGTCGGCACCGTCGCCGACACCGGCGACGGCATCGCCCACGTCGAGGGCCTCCCCTCGACCATGACCAACGAGCTCCTGGAGTTCGAGGACGGCACCCTGGGTGTGGCGCTGAACCTCGACGTCCGGGAGATCGGTGTCGTCGTTCTCGGTGACTCCGCCAAGCTCGAAGAGGGGCAGCGCGTCAAGCGCACCGGCCGGGTGCTCTCCGTGCCGGTCGGCGACGCCTTCCTCGGCCGCGTGGTCAACGCGCTCGGCCAGCCGATCGACGGCCTCGGCGACATCCCCAACGAGGGCTTCCGCGAGCTGGAGCTCCAGGCCCCGAACGTGATGGCCCGGCAGTCGGTCGACGAGCCGCTGCAGACCGGTCTCAAGGCCGTCGACGCCATGACCCCGATCGGCCGCGGTCAGCGTCAGCTGATCATCGGCGACCGGAAGACCGGCAAGACCACCGTCGCCCTGGACACCATCCTCAACCAGCGGGAAAACTGGCGCTCCGGCGACCCGAAGAAGCAGGTCCGCTGCATCTACGTCGCCATCGGCCAGAAGGCCTCCACGATCGCCTCGATCAAGGGCATCCTGGAGGAGGCGGGTGCGATGGAGTACACCACCATCGTCGCCTCCCCGGCCTCCGACCCGGCCGGCTTCAAGTACCTCGCCCCGTACACCGGCTCGTCCATCGGGCAGCACTGGATGTACGGCGGCAAGCACGTCCTGATCGTCTTCGACGACCTGAGCAAGCAGGCCGAGGCGTACCGCGCCGTGTCGCTGCTGCTGCGCCGCCCGCCGGGTCGCGAGGCGTACCCGGGTGACGTCTTCTACCTGCACTCCCGCCTGCTGGAGCGCTGCGCGAAGCTCTCCGACGAGCTGGGCGGGGGCTCGATGACCGGCCTGCCGATCATCGAGACGAAGGCCAACGACATCTCGGCCTTCATCCCGACCAACGTCATCTCCATCACCGACGGCCAGATCTTCCTCGAGACCGACCTGTTCAACCAGGGCGTCCGGCCGGCCATCAACGTCGGCACCTCGGTCTCCCGGGTCGGTGGCGCCGCGCAGGTGAAGCCGATGAAGAAGGTCGCCGGTTCGCTGCGGCTGAACCTGGCCCAGTTCCGCGAGCTGGAGGCGTTCGCCGCCTTCGCCTCCGACCTGGACAAGGCCTCCCGCGCCCAGCTGGAGCGCGGTTCCCGCCTGGTCGAGCTGCTGAAGCAGTCGAACTACTCGCCGTTCCCGGTGCAGGAGCAGGTCGTCTCGGTCTGGGCCGGCACCGAGGGCAAGCTGGACGACATCCCCGTGGGTGAGATCCGCCGCTTCGAGTCGGAGTTCCTCCAGTACCTGCGCCACAAGCACGAGGGTGTGCTGGCCGGGATCGCCGACAACAAGTGGGACGACGAGATCGTCGGCTCGCTCGACCGCGCCATCACCGAGTTCAAGCAGCTCTTCCTCGGCAAGGCCGACGAGCGTCGGATCAACGAGGCCCCGGCCACGCCGCTCGAGGGCGAGGAGAACCGCGAGACGGTGACCCGCTTCCGCGACGGCACGACCGACCGCCCGGTCGAGAACCAGTAAGGGCTGATTCATGGCGGCCCAGGTACGCGTTCTTCGTCAACGGATCCGCTCGGCGAAGGGGATGAAGAAGATCACCAAGGCGATGGAGCTCGTGGCGACGAGCCGGATCGCCAAGGCCCAGGCCCGGGTGGAGGCGTCCCTGCCGTACGCCCAGGCCATCACCGGTGTGCTCACGGCGCTGGCGTCCAATGCGCGGATCGACCACCCGCTGCTCACCCCGCGTCCGCGGGTGCGGCGGGCAGGTGTCCTGCTGGTCACCTCCGACCGTGGCCTGGCCGGCGGTTACAGCTCCAACGCGATCAAGACGGCGGAGTCGCTGATCGCCCGGCTCCGCGCCGACGGCAAGGAGCCGGTGCTCTACGTCATCGGGCGCAAGGGCGTCGGCTTCTTCCGGTTCCGTGACCGGCCGATCGAGGAGAACTGGACCGGGTTCTCGGAGCAGCCGACGTTCGCCGACGCCCGCGCCGTGGGCGAGACGCTGATCAAGGCGTTCACGGCCGGTGCGGACGACGTCGACGGCGGCGCCGGGCCGGACGGGGTGCTCGGGATCGACGAGTTGCACATCGTCTACACCGAGTTCCACTCCCTGATGACCCAGACCCCGGTCGCGAAGATCATCGGGCCGATGCAGGTGGAGGACCGTCCCCGGTCCGAGGGCCTGCTGCCGGCGTACGAGTTCGAGCCGGAGGCGGAGGCGCTGCTCGACGCGCTGTTGCCGAAGTACATCAACACGCGGATCTACGCGGCGTTGCTGGAGTCGGCGGCCAGCGAGTCGGCGGCCCGGCGGCGGGCGATGAAGAGCGCCACCGACAACGCCGAAGAGATGATCGAGAAGTACACGCGTGAGATGAACTCGGCCCGCCAGGCCGGGATCACCCAGGAGATCAGCGAGATCGTCGGCGGCGCGAACGCGCTGGCCGCGTCGGGAAGTGAAGTGTGATGACTGCCCCAGTAGAGACCAAGACGGCCACGGGTCGCGTGGTCCGGGTCATCGGCCCGGTCGTCGACGCCGAGTTCCCGCGCGACGCCATGCCGGCCCTGTTCAACGCCCTGCACGTGGACGTGACCCTCTCCGGCGGCGAGAAGACGCTGACCCTGGAGGTCGCCCAGCACCTGGGTGACAACATGGTCCGCGCCATCTCGATGCAGCCGACCGACGGCCTGGTCCGCGGCGCCGAGGTGCGGGACACCGGTTCGCCGATCACCGTTCCGGTGGGCGACACGGTCAAGGGCCACGTGTTCAACGCGATCGGCGAGTGCCTCAACCTCACCGAGGGCGAGACGCTCAGCCCGGACGACCACTGGCAGATCCACCGCAAGGCCCCGGCCTTCGCGGACCTGGAGCCGAAGACCGAGATGCTGGAGACCGGCATCAAGGTCATCGACCTGCTCGCCCCGTACGTGAAGGGCGGCAAGATCGGCCTGTTCGGCGGCGCCGGCGTGGGCAAGACGGTGCTCATCCAGGAGATGATCACCCGTGTCGCCCGGAACTTCGGTGGTACCTCGGTCTTCGCCGGCGTGGGTGAGCGCACCCGTGAGGGCAACGACCTCATCGCCGAGATGACCGAGTCCGGCGTCATCGACAAGACCGCGCTGGTCTACGGCCAGATGGACGAGCCGCCGGGCACCCGGCTGCGGGTGGCGCTCTCCGCGCTCACCATGGCGGAGTACTTCCGCGACGTGCAGAAGCAGGAGGTGCTGCTCTTCATCGACAACATCTTCCGCTTCACCCAGGCGGGTTCGGAGGTCTCCACGCTGCTCGGCCGTATGCCGAGCGCCGTGGGTTACCAGCCGACCCTGGCCGACGAGATGGGCGAGCTCCAGGAGCGGATCACCTCCGTCCGGGGCCAGGCCATCACCTCGATGCAGGCGATCTACGTGCCGGCGGACGACTACACCGACCCCGCCCCGGCCACCACGTTCGCCCACCTCGACGCGACCACCAACCTGGAGCGGTCGATCTCCGACAAGGGCATCTACCCGGCCGTGGACCCGCTGGCGTCCTCGTCCCGGATCCTCGCCCCGGAGTTCGTCGGCGCCGAGCACTTCGCGGTGGCGACCGAGGTGAAGCGGATCCTGCAGAAGTACAAGGACCTGCAGGACATCATCGCCATCCTCGGTATCGAGGAGCTCTCCGAGGAAGACAAGATCACCGTGCAGCGCGCGCGGCGGATCGAGCGCTTCCTGTCGCAGAACACCTACGCCGCCGAGCAGTTCACCGGCGTGCCGGGCTCGACGGTCCCGATCAAGGAGACCATCGAGGCGTTCAAGAAGATCAGCGAGGGTGAGTACGACCACTTCCCCGAGCAGGCCTTCTTCATGTGCGGCGGTCTGGAGGACCTGGAGCGCAAGGCGGCGGAGCTGATGAAGGGCTGACCTGTCGGTCCTGAGAAAGGCCGTCCCGGCAATGCCGGGGCGGCCTTTCGTTCATCTTCGGGCCTTATGATCGCCGCTGCCCGGTTCCGCGCGGTCGGCGATCAAGCCGAACGCGAGGTACCGTCGATCCGCGCGCTCGCCGGAGCGAGCGTCGATCTGTGCAACCAATCGGCTGCGTGCGCCCGTCTCCTGATCGTGGGCGTGACGAACGGAGATGATCGTGGGTAAGGCCGGCAAGGGCGGCGGCAGGTCGTCCGTGTGGTCGGGGGTGCCGCGGTGGGCCCGGGCCTGCACCGTGTTCGGTGCCGTCCTCATGCTGCTCAGCGGCGTGGTCCTGGTCGGCGCCGAGGCGCTGATGGCCCGCTACGAGGGCGCGGTGGGCAAGGCCGACCTCTTCGGCGACCAGGCCGCCGGGGCGAAGGAGCGCAAGAGCGACATCAAGGGCCCGCTCAACATCCTGCTGGTCGGCATCGACCCGCGCAACCCGGAGACGCCGCCGCTGGCCGACTCGATCATGGTGCTGCACGTGCCCGCCGAGATGGACCGCGCCTACCTCTTCTCGATGCCGCGCGACCTGCTGGTGGAGATCCCCAAGTTCAGTCGGGCGGAGTTCAACGGCGGCACCGACAAGCTCAACGCGGCGATGTCGTACGGCAGTCGGGTGCCGGGCGGGAACCCGGACGCCGCCCGGGGCTTCGAACTGCTGGCGATGACGGTGCAGAAGGTCACCGGCATCAAGCGCTTCGACGCCGGCGCGATCATCAACTTCAACGGCTTCCAGAAGATCGTCGACGCGATGGGTGGCGTCGACATGTACATCGAGCGCGAGGTGCGCTCCGAGCACCGCGAGCCGAGCGGTAAGCACCGCAAGGGCAACCCGTACGGCGAGGGCTACGTCGGCCCCCAGGCGGTCTACAAGAAGGGCAACCAGCACCTCAGCGGCTGGCAGGCGCTCGACTACGTCCGGCAGCGCTACCCGAAGAACGGCGTCCCGGACGGCGACTACGGCCGGCAGCGCCACCAGCAGCAGTTCGTCAAGGCCATGGCCGGCCAGGCGCTGAGCGCCGACGTGGTGACGAACCCGATCAAGCTGGACCGGGTGCTGCGGGCGGCCGGGCAGTCGCTGATCTTCAGCGGCCGTGGCAACAGCGTGATCGACTTCGGCATCGCCCTGAAGAACATCCGCCCGGAGACGATCCAGATGGTCAAGCTGCCCGGCGGCGGCGTCACCGAGAACGGGAAGTACCGGGGCGAGCGGTTCCAGCCGGCCGTGGAGGACTTCTTCACCGCCCTCCAGAACGAGCAGCTGGACGCGTTCCTGTTGGAACACCCCGACTTCCAGAACAAGGCCAAATAGCCGTGGCGCAGGTCTCGCCACCCGCGTTGGGGGCGCGTCCGCGGCAAGACTAGACTTTCGACAATCCGCCGCCGCAGCAAGGAGACAGCGTGGCACAGCAGCTTCACGTCGAGCTCGTAGCCGTCGAGGAGAAGGTCTGGTCCGGTGACGCCGAGATGGTCGTCGCCCGGACGACCGAGGGTGAGCTGGGTGTGCTGCCGGGGCACGCGCCCCTGCTCGGCCAGCTCGCCGAGCCCGGCCAGGTGCGCATCAAGCTCGCCGGTGGCGAGCAGGTCTCCTACGAGGTCGCCGGCGGCTTCCTCTCGGTGACCGCCGACGGCGTCACCGTCCTGGCCGAGAGCGCCACCCCGGTTTCCGCCGCACAGAGCCGCTGAGCCGCACCGCCGATGGGGATCGTCGAAGGGATCGGAATCGGCGTAGCCGTCATCCTCGGCGCGCTCCTGATCCTCTTCGTCCGGCGGGCCGTCGTCACACGTAGCGGAGGCATCATCCGGCTCGGCGTCCGGACCTCCACGATGCTCGACGGCCGTGGCTGGTCCCCCGGCTTCGGCCGGTTCGTCGGCGACGAACTCCGCTGGTACCGGGTCTTCAGCCTCGCCATCCGTCCCACGCGGGTGCTCTCCCGCAAAGGGCTGGCCGTGGAGCGCCGGCGGCTGCCGGAGGGGCAGGAACGCCTCTCCATGCCCGCCGACTGGGTCATCCTCCGCTGTACCAGCAACCACGCCCCGGTCGAGATCGCCATGGCGCGATCCACCGTCACCGGGTTCCTCTCCTGGCTCGAGGCCGCCCCTCCGGGGGCGGTCTCGCCGCGTCTGGCCTCCCAGGACTGGCCCGCTGCCTGACGTCCCCTCGTCCTTGGGGTTTCCGGGGAGCCCACCCGCTCCGGGCGGTCAGGCTTGATCCCTCCGCGGGCGGGCTCCCCGGAAACCCCTGCCGTCGCACTGTCCGCGGTCCGGCGCCCTCTTACACCACCTGCACCGTTACCGGTCTCGTCAGGTGACCCGCTGAACTACTCGGGTGGTGAGGCGACCAGTTCGACCTCGTACCCCTGGTTGTCGGTCAGGTAGGCGGCGTAGGTGTCCGGGCCGCCGGCGCGGGGATGGCGGTCCGGGAAGAGCAGCGTCCAGCCGTGCGCCGGCGCCGCCGCGACCAGCCGGTCCACGGCGGCCGGCGGACCCGCGTGGAAGGCGAGATGGTTGAGCCCGGGGGCGAGCCGATCGTGGACCGACCCGGACAGCGCCGGCGACTGCTCCATCACCAGGTACGTCGGGCCGAGCCGCCAGGAGCGGCCGGCCGGCCACTCCTGGAACGGCGTCCAGCCCAGCTCGCCGAGCAGCCAACCCCAGCCGCGGACGGCGGCGGCCAGGTCGGGCACCCAGACCTCGACGTGGTGCAGCGCGCCCACCGCGGCGTCCGGCGGGAGGGGATGCTGCGCGGTCAGCGCCTACCGCCCGGCACCCATAGCACATCTCCGCCCGGATTGGCCGATCTTGCCAAGATGAACAGCAGGTCAGAGAGCCGGTTGAGATACTTTGCCGGGAGCGAGCTGGTCCGCTCAGGGTCGTGTGCGACCAGGGCCCACGCCGCCCGCTCGGCGCGTCGGGCGACCGTCCGCGCCACGTGCAGCAGCGCCGCGCCCGCGGTGCCGCCGGGGAGGATGAAGGAGTCGAGCTTGCTCAGGCGTGCGTTGTACTCGTCGCACCAACCCTCGATGCGCTCGACGTACTCCTCGGTGACCCGCAGCGGCGGGTACTTCGGATCCGGCTCCACCGGGGTGGACAGGTCGGCGCCCACGTCGAACATGTCGTTCTGGATCGACGCCAGGACGCCCCGCAGCTCGTCGTCGAGCTGCCCCAGCGCGAGCGCCACGCCGATCGCGGCGTTGCACTCGTCGACGTCCGCGTACGCGGCGATGCGCGGATCGGTCTTCGGCACTTGTTCGTTGTTGCTCAGCCTGGTCATGCCGGCGTCGCCGGCCTTGGTGTAGATGCGCGTGAGGTGGACGGCCATGACGCACAGCCTACGGATACCGGATCTGCCGATCCCGGTGCGCCCGGGCGCCCTCCGGCCGGGCGGGGTGGGCCCCGGGGACGCCGGTGACCCGGCGGTCAACGACGTCGACGTCATCCGGGTGCGCGGCGACGCCCGCCTGGCCGGCACGGTGCACGTCGTCGGCGCGAAGAACTCGGCGCTGAAGCTGATGGCCGCCGCGCTGCTCGCCCCGGGACGCAGCGTGATCACCAACGTCCCGCGGATCACCGACATCGCGATCATGGGCGAGGTGCTCCGCCGGCTCGGCTGCGGCATCCGCTTCGACGCCGACGACCCGGTCGACCCGATGGTCGCGCACGGCGGGGTGGCCCGGTCCCGGTCGGTCGTCATCGACGTGCCCGAACAGCCCGGCACCGAGGCCGACTACGACCTCGTCCGCCGGCTGCGCGCCTCCATCTGCGTGCTCGGCCCGCTGCTGGCCCGCCTCGGGTACGTGCGGGTGGCCCACCCCGGCGGAGACGCCATCGGCTCGCGGGGGCTGGACATGCACATCTCCGGGCTGACCCGGATGGGCGCGGAGATCTCGGGCGAGCACGGCTTCGTGATCGCCTCGGCGCCGCACGGGTTGCACGGCGCGGAGATCATGCTCGACTTCCCCAGCGTCGGGGCGACGGAGAACCTGGTCATGGCGGCGGTGCTGGCCCGCGGGGCCAGCGTCATCGACAACGCGGCCCGCGAGCCGGAGATCGTCGACATCTGCACCATGCTCAACCAGATGGGCGCGCGGATCTCCGGCGCCGGCACGTCGACGCTGCACATCGAGGGGGTGCCCGGGCTGCGGCCGGTGCGGCACGCCACGGTGGGGGACCGGATCGTGGCCGGCACCTGGGCCTTCGGCGCGGCGATGACCCGGGGGGACGTCACCGTGACCGGGGTGGAGCCGGGGTTCCTGGAGGTCGCGCTCGACAAGCTGGTCTCCGCCGGCGGCCTGGTGGAGACCAGGGGCGACGCGTTCCGAGTCCGGATGGACGACCGGCCGAAGGCGGTGGACGTGGTCACCCTGCCGTACCCGGGCTTCGCCACCGATCTGCTGCCGATGGCGATCGGCCTGGCGGCGGTCAGCGACGGCGCGTCCCTGATCACCGAGAACATCTTCGACGGCCGGTTCATGTTCGCCAACGAGATGATGCGGCTGGGCGCGGACATCAAGACCGACGGGCACCACGCGGTGGTACGCGGCCGTGAGCGGCTCTCCGGCGCCCCCGTACGCGCCACCGACATCCGGGCCGGCGCGGGGCTGATCATCGCCGGGCTCTGCGCCGAGGGGGTCACCGAGGTCTCCCACGTGCACCACGTGGACCGGGGCTACCCGGACTTCGCTGCGGACCTGCGGGCCCTCGGCGTCGAGGTGGAGCCGGGCACCGCGCCGGAGGAGCCGGACCTCACCATCTGAAGGCCCCGCCGCTGCCGTCCGCCGCCCGGGCGACACGCCTTAGCATCCGTTCAGGCGTGCCGACTAGGGTGCTGGCAGACACTCATTCAGGCGAGGGAGAAGCAGATGGCGGGTCGACTCGCGGTCGTCGGGGCCGGGCTGATGGGCTCGGGCATCGCCCAGGTGGCGGCGCAGGCGGGCTGGCAGGTGACGCTGCGGGACCTGGACGACGCGGCCACCAAGCGGGGCGTGGACGGCATCCGGAAGTCGCTGGAGAGGTTCGCTGAGAAGGGGAAGATCGAGGTGTCCGACGTCGAGGCGACGCTCGGCCGGATCACCCCGACCACCGACCTGGAGGCGGCGGCGGACGCGGACATCGTCGTCGAGGCGGTCTTCGAGAAGATCGAGATCAAGCACGAGGTGTTCCGGGCGCTGGACAAGATCTGCCGGCCCGACGCGATCCTGGCCACCAACACCTCGGCCATCCCGGTGACCCAGATCGCCACGGCGACCGAGCGGCCGGAGGCGGTCGTCGGCACCCACTTCTTCTCACCGGTGCCGATGATGAAGCTCTGCGAGCTGGTGCGTGGCTACAAGACCAGCGACGAGACCCTGGCGACGGCGAAGGCGTTCGCCGAGGGGATCGGCAAGACCGTCGTGGTGGTCAACCGGGACATCGCCGGCTTCGTCACCACCCGGCTGATCAGCGCGCTCGCCATGGAGGCGGTCAAGCTGGTCGAGTCCGGCGTGGTCTCCGCCGAGGACCTGGACACCGCCTGCAAGCTCGGCTTCGGCCACGCCATGGGTCCGCTGGCGACGATCGACCTGACCGGCGTGGACGTGCTGCTCAACGCCACGAAGAACATCTACACCGACACCGCGGACGAGAAGTTCTTCCCGCCGGAGCTGCTCCAGCGCATGGCCACCGCCGGTGACCTCGGCCGCAAGTCCGGCAAGGGCTTCTACACGTACTGAGCGGACGCGGCGGGGGCGGGCACCACGGGTGGCCGCCCCCACCGCGCCTCAGCCGTCGCGCCGGGTCGTCCAGCGGAAGGTGGTCAGGCAGAGCACCAGCCCGACGACGCACCAGGCGGCCAGCACCAGGGCCACGCGGGTCAGCTCGAAGGAGCCCGCCGGCTCGCGGGCGCCGAACGCCTCCGGCAGGAAGACCGAGCGCAGGCCCTGGCACATCCACTTCAGCGGGAAGAGCGCCGCCACCTGCTGCATCCAGCTCGGCAGCTCGGTGAAGACGAAGAACACGCCGGAGATGAACTGGAGCACCAGCGCGACCGGGGTGACCACGGCCGAGCCGCTGCGGGCGGTGCGGGCCAGCGACGAGATGGCGATGCCGCACAGCGTGCAGGCGGTGACACCGAGCACCGACACCCAGCCGAAGGTGAGCCACTTCGCGGCGGTGCCGGGCAGCTCCAGGTCGAACAGCGCCACCGAGACGGCGAGCAGCAGCACGGTCTCCGCGATGCCGATGGCCACGACCATCAGGACCTTGCCCGCGAACCAGACCCACTTCGGCATCGGCGTGCCCCGGTACCGCTTGAGCACCCCCCGGTCACGCTCGATCGGGATCCAGATGCCGAGGTTCTGGAAGCTGACGGTCATCAGGCCGGTGGCGATCATGCCGGTGATGAAGTACTGGGTGTAGCTGACCCCGGGCGCGATCTGGTCGTCGAAGATCGCCGCGAAGATCACGATCATGATGACCGGGAAGCCCATCGTGAAGACGACGGACTCCCGGCTGCGCAGGAACTGGGTGATCTCCAGCCGGCCCTGCCGCAGGCCGAGGGCGACCGGACCGGGCCGTCGGGCCGGGGCCGTGGCGGCCGGTGGGGCGGGCTTCGTCGTGGTGGTCATCGGTGTCCGATCATCCGCAGGTAGACGTCCTCCAGGGTCGGCCGGGTCACCGTCAGGCCTGGGACCTCGCCGCCGAAGCGTGCGGCCAGCTCGGCCACCAGCGCCGTCGGCGTCGCGCTCTCCGCCGTCTCCAGCGCCCCCTCCGGCGTACGCCAGGAGACCGTCGCGAGGGCCGCCTGCCGGTTGCCCAGCCGGTCGGGTGCGGCGACCTCGACCAGCCGTCCGCCGGCGATCACGCCGACCCGGTCGGCCAACGCCTCGGCCTCGTCGAGGTAGTGGGTGGTCAGCACGATGGTGGTGCCGGCGGCGGCCAGGTCCCGGATCAGCTCCCAGAACTCCCGGCGCGCCTCCGGGTCGAAGCCGGTGGTCGGCTCGTCCAGGAAGAGCAGCTCGGGTCGGCCGACGATGCCGAGCGCCACGTCGAGCCGGCGCTTCTGCCCGCCGGAGAGGGTGTGCGTACGCGCCCTCGCCTTGCCGGCCAGCCCCACCCGCTCGATGACCTTGTCCGGGTCGTCCGCCCCGGCGTAGAAGCCGGCGAAGTGGCGCACCACCTCCGCGACGGTCAGCTCGTCGAACTCGCCCGTGCCCTGGAGCACGATGCCCACCCGGGAACGCCAGTCGGCGGCCGGCGCGGCCGGGTCGCTGCCGAGCACCGAGACCTCGCCGGCGTCGCGCCGACGGTAGCCCTCCAGGATCTCCACGGTGGTGGTCTTGCCGGCGCCGTTGGGGCCGAGCAGGGCGAACACCTCGCCGCGGCGGACGTCCAGGTCCAGGCCCGCCACGGCGACGTTGTCGCCGTACGCCTTGCGCAGCCCCCGGACGGAGATCGCGAGCTCGTCATCCATGTCGTCAAGTGTGCGTCCTGGCCGTGGCCGTGACCCGGCCGGGGTGTGGCGGTCCGGCCCATGCCGGGGGCTTCGCACCCGGGCGTCCGCTCCATGGAGCTGTGTGGTTTTCCACAGCGCCGGTGACTGAACGGTAACTTAGACTCCCGCCATGGACGAGAAGGCTCTCCCGGGTCGGCTGCCCGAACGCGACCGCCCGTGGGTGATGCGCACGTACGCCGGGCACAGCTCGGCCGCCGCCACGAACGCGCTCTTCCGCCGCAACCTGGCGAAGGGGCAGACCGGCCTGTCGGTCGCCTTCGATCTGCCGACGCAGACCGGGTACGACCCCGACCACGAACTCGCCGCCGGTGAGGTCGGCCGGGTGGGCGTCCCGGTGGCGCACCTCGGCGACATGCGGGCCCTCTTCACGGGCATCCCGCTGGCCGAGATGAACACGTCCATGACCATCAACGCGCCCGCGATGTGGCTGCTCGCCCTCTACGGCACGGTCGGCGCGGAGCAGGGGGCCGAGCTGGCCCGCTGCGCCGGCACCACGCAGAACGACATCATCAAGGAGTACCTCTCCCGGGGCACCTACATCTTCCCGCCGGCGGCGTCGCTGCGCCTCACGGCCGACGTCATCGCGTACACGCTGCGGGAGATGCCCCGGTGGAACCCGGTGAACATCTGCTCGTACCACCTCCAGGAGGCCGGCGCGACGCCGGTGCAGGAGGTCGGTTTCGCGCTCTCCACCGCCGTCGCGGTGCTCGACGCGGTCCGCGACTCGGGCCAGGTGCCCGCCGAGCGGATGGGCGACGTGGTGCAGCGGGTCTCCTTCTTCGTCAACGCCGGCGTGCGCTTCGTCGAGGAGATCGCCAAGATGCGGGCCTTCGGCGCGCTCTGGGACGAGATCACCCGCGAGCGCTACGGGGTGGCGAACCCGAAGCAGCGCCGGTTCCGCTACGGCGTGCAGGTCAACTCGCTGGGCCTGACCGAGGCGCAGCCGGAGAACAACATCCAGCGCATCGTGCTGGAGATGCTCGGCGTGACCCTGTCCCGGGACGCCCGGGCCCGCGCCGTCCAGCTGCCCGCCTGGAACGAGGCCCTCGGCCTGCCTCGGCCGTGGGACCAGCAGTGGTCGCTGCGCATGCAGCAGGTGCTCGCGTACGAGTCGGACCTGCTGGAGTACCCGGACCTCTTCGAGGGCTCGCACGTGATGACCGCGCTGGTCGACGAGATCGTCGCCGGGGCGCGGGTCGAGCTGGAGAAGGTGCTGGAGATGGGCGGCGTGGTGGCCGCCGTGGAGACCGGCTACCTCAAGAGCGCGCTGGTCGCCTCGCTGGCCGAGCGGCGGCGCCGGATGGAGGCGGGCACCGACGTGGTGGTCGGGGTCAACCGGTTCGCCGAGACCGAGCCGTCGCCGCTGACCGCGGCCGGTGCCGAGGCCGTCGAACAGGTCGACCCGGCGGTGGAGGCGGCCGCCGTGGCCTCCGTACGCGAATGGCGGGCCGGGCGGGACGCGGCGGCCGTGGACGCGGCGCTGGCCCGGCTGCGGGCGGACGCCGCGACCACCACGAACCTGATGCCGGCGACGCTGGAGTGCGTGCGGGCCGGCGTGACCACCGGCGAATGGGCCGGCGCGCTGCGGCAGGTCTTCGGCGAGTACCGCGCCCCCACCGGCCTGGCCGGCGCCGCCGGGGCCGGCGGGGACGCCACCCTGGCCGCCGTCCGCGAGCGGGTCGCCGCCACGGCCCGCGAGTTGGGCAGCGGCCGGCTGCGGCTGCTGGTCGGCAAGCCCGGCCTGGACGGGCACTCCAACGGCGCGGAGCAGATCGCGGTACGCGCCCGCGACGCCGGCTTCGAGGTGGTCTACCAGGGCATCCGGCTGACCGCCGGGCAGATCGTCGCCGCCGCCGTCGAGGAGGACGTGGACCTGGTCGGCCTGTCGGTGCTCTCCGGCTCGCACCTGGCCGCGGTGCCGGCGGTGCTGGACGGGCTGCGCGCGGCCGGCCGGCCGGACCTGCCCGTGGTGGTCGGCGGGATTATCCCGGCCGGCGACGCCGCGCAGCTCCGGGCCGCCGGGGTGGCCCGGGTCTTCACGCCGAAGGACTTCGCCCTCACCGGCATCATCGACGACCTGGTCACCGTCGTTCGCGAGGCCAACGGCCTGAGCTGAGGGAAGGGCGGTCAGCGGGTGACGTAGGTCATGCAGTCGGCCATGTCGTTGTCCGGGCCGACCTTGATCGCCGGCGCGTGGCACTCCAACTGGTCGTTGTGCCGGCAGTCGGCCCGCTGGCAGGCGCCGACCTGCGCGATGAGGCCGTCCACGCCGGCCCGGACGGCGGGCATCTCGATGAACGTGTGGCAGTGCGCGTGGTCCATGCTGCCGATCGTGATGGCGAAGGCGTGGCAGTCGCCGGTGTGGTTGTACGCGCAGGCCGAAACCACACACTCCTGGACGCGGGGCATCTCCATCGCTGCGGTCATGCCGACCTCCTCTAGAGTCTTGCCCCGACTTTAGGCTTTTGGTGGGGTTGGCGAGGCGGATTCAGCTCCGCCCGAGCACCTCCGACAGCGGAGCCGGCTCCAGGCCGCGCTCGGCCAGCCCCGCCAGGATGTGCGGCAGCGCCTCGTCCGTCATCGGCGCGTTCGCCTCCGTCACGTGCAGGACGATCACCGACCCGGGGCGCACCCCGTCCAGCGCCGCCCGCACGACCGGCCGCCACGACTTCGCGAACGGATCGCCGCTCACCACGTCGCCGTCGACCACGGTCACCCCCAGCGGCGCCAGCGCGTCCAGCGCCTTCCGGTCGTGGCACAGCCCCGGGAAGCGGAAGTACCGGGTCTGCCGCCCGCCGTACGCGGCCACCACGTCGAACGTCCGCGCCACGTCGGCCGTCATCTCCCGCTCGGGGATGCGGGGCAGGCCGTAGCAGTCCGGGGTGAAGGCCAGGTGCCCGTACGTGTGGTTGGCCAGCTCGAAGCGCGGGTTCGCGGCGAGCCGTCGGGTCACCGCCGGGTACTGCTCGACCCACTTGCCGGTCAGGAAGAACGTGGCCGGCACCCGCTCCCGCTCCAGCAGGTCAATGATCTTCAGGTTCGCGTACGACCGCACCGCGCCGCTGCGCAACTGGTACCGCATCGCGTCCGTCATGTCCGCGTCGAAGGTGAGCGCCACCTTGTTCCCCACACGCGGCCCGTGGTCGACGACGGGCGGCCTCGTGCCGGGCGGGGTCGCGCCCGGGGTCGTCGTGCCGGGCGGGGCCGTGCCCGGGGTCGTCGGGGCGGGTGCGGCTGCGCCCGGGGTCGTCGGGGCGGGCGTCGGCCCCGACGACGGGGACGGTGGCTGCGCCGCGGAGATCGGGACGATGCCGGCGGCGGTCGGGGTGCGGAGGGGGACCGGGCCGGCGAGAAGCGCCGCGGCGGCGATAACGGCGGCGATTGTGGCGGCGGCGAGCGGAAGGCGAGGGGTCTTCACGGGCACCGGGAGATGATGTCAGCGCTTCGTGTTCTCCGGGTGCCGGGAGTGGGGTGGTGTGCGGTCGTGGTGGGTGTGGGTTGTGGTGCGTGGTGGTGGGGGTGTGGGGGGTGGGGGGGGGGGGGGGGGGGGGGGGGGGGGGGGGGGGGGGGGGGGGGGGGGGGGGGGGGGGGGGGGGGGGGGAGGGGGGGGGGGGGGGGGGGGGGG
>NZ_JBVJGT010000025.1:0-90587 GCF_055587185.1 Micromonospora sp. NPDC048040
CGATGCCGGCGCCGACCTCCACCACACCCGCCCGCTCCGCACTCACCTGTTGATCGTATGCGCCCCCCCCCCCCCCCCCCCCCGCACCCCTCCCCCCCCACCCCCCCCCCCCCCCCCCCCCCCCCGCCCCTGCCGTCCAGTCTCCCGAGCACGGTTGCGCTGAGTAACCCTGTCCACCCCCCGAGCGGGGGTAGGGCAGGCCCTACCTCCACGCACCCCGGCGGTCAGCCCATCCGGCCCACGGCGGCCCGGAGCCGGGCCAGGTCCCGTCGCCGCCGCTCGTACGTGGCGGCGAGGCCGATCAGCGCGAACCCGCCGACGGCCAGGAAGATCCACCGGGGCAGCAGGTCCCACCCGCGGGCCAGCTCGTGCAGCGCGAGCAGCGCCAGGGTGACCCCGCCGAGCAGCACCGGCGCCTGCCAGCGACGGGTCGCCCCGGCGAGCACCGTGCCGAGCGCGGCGGCCCCCAGCAGCAGCCGCCGCCACGGCTGGGGATCCGGCGCCACCAGCACCGACACCAGGCTCGGCAGCAGCGCGGCCGCGAGCCCCGGGCCGAGCGCCAGCCAGCTGGTCAGCCCGGGCCGGGTGCGCAGCGCCGCCACGCCCGCCCCGAGGGCCAGCGCCGCCGCCGGCACCGTGTACGCCTCCAGGACCGCCACTCCCCCGGCGGCCAGCAGCAGCCAGCCGCCGAGCAGCTCGCTGCCCCCGGCGATGCCCGCGAACGCCCAGCGGCGGCCCGCCGGCTCGCCCGGGCGCAGCACCCGCAGCGCGACGGCGGCGCCCCACAGCACGCAGACCGCCGCCGCGTGCCGGAGCGCCCCGACCGCGAGCAGCAGCGCGACCAGCGCCACCGCCTGGGCGGCCGCGTCCAGCACCGCCGCCGGGGCGGACCCTCGGCGGGCCGGGGCGGCCCCGACCTGCGCCCGGTGGCCGCCGAGCAGCGCGGCGGCGGCCAGCGTGAGCACCGCGACGGCGAGCACGCTGAACGCGGCCGTCCGCAGCGGCAGCCCGCCGGCCAGCGGTGCGGTGACCGCGAAGCCGGTCGCGGCGGCGACCGCGACCAGGCGACCGACGAGCCGGGCGTCGTCCCGGCGGGCGGCCACGCCGACCACGGTCGCCGCCACCACCAGCACGCCCAGGCCGGCGAGCGTGCCCGCCCTGGTGGCCAACAGCCCGAGCAGCCCGGAGGCGGTCAACGCCAGCCCCACCGGCACCCCGACCGGGGCGAGCAGCGGGCGCGGCGCGGCCAGCGCGGCGACCAGCACCGCGACCACCCCGACGGCCAGCGTGGCGGCCGGCACCACCGGCCACGGCACGCCGGCGGCGACCAGCAGCACCGGCAGGGCGGTCGCCGCGAACGGCAGCGCGACGAGCGCGGCCCGCCACCACCCGCCGCGCGCCGACGCTCCGCCGCCGGCCCCGACGGCGCCTGGCATGCCGGCACCGGACCCGAACGCACCCGGCGCGCCGGCACCGCCCCCGACGGCGCCGGACCTGCCGGCACCGGGCCGGACCGCGCCCGGGACAGCTCGATCGGGCCCCGCCGCCAGCAGCGCGGCCACCGCCAGCGCGGCCAGCGCCACGCCGACCGGGAACGCCTCCGGGACGGGCTCGACCGCGGGCGCCCCGGACCAGGGCGACACCCCGCCGTACGGGGCGAGGAGCACCGTCAACGCCACCGGCGCGGCGGCGGCGAGGGAGATCACCAGCAGCCCGGCGCCAGCCACCCGCAGGACGGTGTCGGAGCGCGCCGCACCGCTCAGCGTCGCCAGCAGGACCGCCACGGCGGCGTAGAGGGCCACCGATTCGTCGGCCGGTACGACCACCGGCGCCAACCCGACCGGCGCGACCGCCACGGCGAGCCCGACGGAGGCGTACGTCCGCAGGTCGGGCCAGTGCCGGCGGACCGCGAGCAGCCCGACCGGCAGCACCGCGACGGCGGCCAGCGCCGCCCGCGCCTGCCACCAGGCCGGCGCTCCGGCCGCGATCAGGGCGACGGCCGCGACGGCCGGCACCGCGGGCGACGCGACGGCCAGGGACACCCCGGCGATCCCGCGTTGGACGGCCGTGCCGCGCCGCCCGGCGGCGGCCACGGCGAGCCCGGCGGCCAGGACCACCGCGAGCGCCGCCCCCACCCCGCCGGGGGCGGCGAGCCCCACCAGCAGCCCGTGCCCGAGCAGGAGGGCTCCGGACGCCGCCGCCGTCACCGCCGTCCCGGACCGGGCGCCGGGCCGCCCCACCCCGACGGCCAGCAGGCCCACCCCCGCAGCCAGGTCCAGGGCCACCACGGCGGGCCACGGCGACGGCCAGCCGGCGGGCACGGCGAGCACGGTGGCCACCACGGCGAACGCGGCCAGCGCCGGCCGGGCGGCCCGGGGCAGCAGCAGCCCCACGGCCGCCAGGGTCAGCGCGACCACCACCGGCAACTGCCAACCCCGGGCGATGTCCGGCCCGGCGGCGGCACCGTGCCACGGCGGCAGCGACCGACCGACCGCACCGCCGGCGAGCACCACGGCCCCCAGCACGGCGAGCTGGGCGGTCCCCCCGGCCACCAGCAGCGCGCCGACCCGGGGACCGGTCCGCCAGCCGGCGGGCAGCAGCCGCACCGCGCCGGCCAGCGCCACCACGACCAGCGCCGTGAGCACCGGTGCCGTCCCCAGCTCCGCGACGGGGCGGACGACCGCCCCGGCCAGCACCGGCACCAGCAGCCCGGCGGCGACGGCGCGGAACACCCGACCGCCGGTGAGCACCGCCGCGCCGAGCAACGTCAGTGCCACCAGCAGCAGCGGCCCCCCGGCCAGCAGCGGGGTGCCGGCGGCCCGGCCGAGGGCCAGCGGCACCAGCGCGCAGCTCGCGGCCACGGCCAGCGCGCCGGCGTACCCGATCCAGGCGACGACGCGCCCGGCGATGACCACCGGACGCTCCCCCGATCCGCCCACCGCACCGGGTGCCGCGACGGCCGGTCCGGGCGGCGCGACCGTCGACCCCGGCACCGCCACCGCCGGCGTGGGTGCCCCGGTCCCGGGGGACGCGACCGTCGGTGGCCCGCCGGCCGGGGTCGCGGCGCCGCCCGCCGGGCCGCCCCGAGGCCGCAGCGCGACCAGCGCCGCCAGGTCGAGCAGCGCCACCCCGACGAAGACCACCGCCCAGCCGGCGGCGTCCGGCCGGGCCCCGACGGCGAACAGGGGCAGCACCGGATGCGCGGTCACCAGGGCCGCGAACCACGGCACGGTCAGCCCGCTGAGCCGGGCGTAGCCGGCCGCGACCGCCGCGCCGGCCCCCCCGACCAGCGCGGCGTAGCGGGTGCCGGGCCAGCCGGCCACCCCGAACAGGTCCACCGTCCAGGCGGCGTACCCGTCGAGGAGCACCAGCAGCAGCCCCACCGCGGCGAAGGTCTCCGCCGTGCCGCGCAGCCCCCGCCGCACCGCCACCAGCGGCGCGGCGAGGGCGAGCGCGGTGAACGCGGCCAGGATCAGGGCCCGGCCGGCGACCCCGACCGCCGCCCAGGCGACCGCCGTGAAGACCACCGCCGCGGTGCCCAGCAGCAGTCCACCGAGGACGAAGAGCAGGCTCTGGACCGTCCGGGTCGAGGTCTCCGCCCCGCCCACGGCGGCCGGCGCGGGAACCGGCGCGACCGGCCCCCCGGCGGGCCACGCCGGCGCCGGGCCGGCCGGCGCGAATGCCGGGACGGCGGCGGGAACCGGACGCGCGGCCGGGCCGGGGAACTCCGCCCGGATCGAGGCGGCCAGCTCCGCCCGGCGCCGCCGGCTCGCCGCGAGCCGGTCGACGAGCCCCTGGTACGCCGCGCGGGCCCGCTCGACCTCGCCGCCGAGCGCGACGATCTCCCGGTCGAGCCGGATCACCTCGGCGGCGGCCGGGTACGGCGGTCGCCCGCAGCCGGAGCAGCCGGAGCCGAGGGAGGCCGGCGCGCCGCAGGCGGGACAGGGGTAACCGGTGTTCTGCACCCGGCCATTGTCGGCCGGCTCCCGTCACGGCTCCAGAGTGCGCGTACTCAGGGGCGGGTGTGCTCGTGCACCCAGGCGGCGTACGCGGGGTCGCCGCTGTCCACCCGGGTCACCAGGATCTCCGGCACCTCGTACGGATGGCTGGCGCGGATCTGCTCCACCAGCGCGGCGGCCCGGTCCGGCGCGGTCTTGAACTGCACCGACCACTCGGTGCTGGTCTCCACCCCGGAACGCCACCAGTAGGTGCTGTCCACCTGGCCGCCCACCTGCGCGCAGGCCGCCAGCCGTCCGGCGACGGCCGCGGCCGCCAGTACGTCGGCGACCGACCGCGCGTCCACCACCGTCGTCACCACGCAGATCTGGTCCACCAGCGCACCCTACGCGGCGCCGTCCCGATTGGCCGCGATCCACTCGTCGATCCGCGCCCACCAGTCGAAGAGCCAGTCGATCCGCTCCTGCCGGCCGGTCGGCACCTCCTCGGGCGGCACCGACCAGAAGCGCATGACGATCCGCTTGTCCATCGGCAGTTCCCGCCACACGTCGGCCACGGTGAGCATCCGGTCCAGGCCGGTGTGCGCCACGAAGATCACCCCGGCGTCGGGGGCGGCGTCCAGGGCCGCGAGCAGCCCGCCGGGCTGCGGGGCGAGCACGTGCCGCATCCGTTCCGCGCGCAGCGCCATGCGCTCCAGGCCCAGCGCGCGCAGCCGCGCGATGGCCCGCAGCCGGCGGCGCGGGGTGAAGTTGCCGCCCTCCGGGAAGATCACGAAGGCGTCGTCGTCGTCCAGGCCCTCCGCCAGGTGCCCGATCTGCTCGGTCACCGAACCCCGCCCGTCCGGGCCGGGCGCGAGGAAGCGGTTGGGCAGCCGGTTGAGCAGCACGTCGATCGCCGGATCCCACTGGAGGCTGTCCTTGAGCACGATCCGCGGCTCCCGGTTGAACCAGTTCACCAGGGCGTGGATCAGGATGAACGAGTCGCCGGGGCCGGCATGCCGGCAGAGCACCAGTTCCGGCCGGCCGGGCAGGGCGGTGTCGGGATCGGTGCCCACCACGTCGATGCTCAGGTGCAGCGTCCAGCGGGCCTGCCAGAAGAGCACCCGCAGGAACCAGCCGGCGAGCACGTAGTGGGCCCGCTGGAAGGCCGGCGAGCGGGCCCGCCAGCCGAAGCCGGAGGCGACCCAGAACACGAAGAGCGCGAGCAGCGCCGCCGCGTCCCAGACCAGGTAGACGCAGCCGATCCAGAGCAGTCGCAGCGGCCGAAGCCGGCCCGGGACCAGCGGCGAGGCGGCCGCCGCGAGCAGCGCCCAGACCGGCAGGGTGGTCACCACCAGGAAGGCGAGCAGCACCACGCCGGGGGCCAGGAGCACCCGGCGCAGCCACCGCGGCGGCAGGGGCATCAGCGCTGCACCTGGGTGGCCAGGTAGTGCCGCGAGGCCGTGTAGGCCCGGCTGATCCGCCGCCCCACCGCCGCCATGTCCCGGTACGCCCACGGCGTGTCGTCGCGCGGGTTCAACCCGCCGGTGGGCAGCACGTGCACCTCCACCCCGTCGGGCAGGGCCGCCATCTCCCGGGCGAACCGGTGCCGCCGGGCGATCTCGAACGCGACCTGGGCGATCTCCCAGGGTCGCCGGGGCGGGCTCAGCTCCCGCTCGATCCGCCCCACCTGGAGTACGAAGATCCGCCCGGCGCCGGCGACGACGGCCTCGCCGATCGGGATGGAGTTGACGATCCCGCCGTCGACGTAGTGCTGGTCGCCGATCTGGGCGGGCGGCAGCAGCCCCGGCACCGAGGCGGAGGCCAGCACGGCGGGCACCAGCGGACCGCTGTCGAACCAGTGCTCGGCGGCCCGCTCGATGTTCGCGGCGCAGCAGCGGAACGGCACCCGGAGGTCGGCGAAGGTGGTCTCCGCGCCCAGCTCGCTCTCCAGCAGCTTGCGCAGCGGGCGGGGCGAGTGCAGGTGGGTCCGGGCCGCGAACCGGCGCAGTTGCCGGGCCACCGAGTCGCCGTACACCTCGCTCGCCTCGGGCGAGGCCCAGAGCCGGACCAGCCGGTCGGTGACCGCCTCGGACGGTTCGGCGGCGACCAGGGCGCCGTTGACCGCCCCGATCGACGTGCCGAGCACCATGTCGGGCCGGATCCCGGCCCGGAACAGGGCCCGCAGCATGCCCACCTCGACCGCGCCGAGGACTCCCCCGCCCCCGAGCACGAACGCCACCGGTTCCCGCGCCATGGCCTCATCCTGGCACGGGCCGGAAAGCGGTCGCCCGGTGCCGGTGCCGGCCGGGCCCCGGCGCGCCGGACGGCGCGGGCTGAGCGGGCCGCCGGAGAGGCCGGTCAGGTACGGCCGACCGGGGTCAACGCCCGGCCACCCGGGCCGGCTCCCGGACCCCGGCGGACCGGGCCGCGTCGGCGATGAAGCGGCGGTACACGTGCTCGTATCCGGCGGCCATCTGGGCGGTGGAGAAGTTCTGCGCCACGTGCGCGACGCAGTCCGCCGGGTCGAGGCCGGGCACGGCACGCAGCGCGTCGGGCAGGTCGTCCACGCCCTCGCAGATCAGGCCCGTCACCCCGGGCCGGACGAGTTCCGGCACGGCCCCCCGGTTCAGGGCCACCACCGGGGTGCCCGTTGCCATGGCCTCCACCATCACCATGCCGAACGGCTCCTCCCACTGGATCGGCATGATCAGGCATCGGGCCTCGACCAGCAGCCGCAGCGCCTCCGCCCGGTCGGCGTCGAGCACCACGTGGACGTCCTCGCCGAGCAGGGGCCGGACCGCCTCGTCGAAGTAGCGGCGTTCGGGCGGCTCGTTGCACTTGCCGGCGAGCACCAGCGGCAGGCCGGCCACCCGGCACGCCCGGATGGCGACGTCCGGGCCCTTGTCGGGGCTGAACCGGGCCAGCCAGAGCACCGGGCCGTGGCTAGGCGCGGTCTTGTGCGGGATGCCCTGGACGTCCATCGCGTTGTGCACCGTGCCGACCCAGGGCAGTCGCGGGTTGAGCCGGCGCTGGGCGTGGGAGATGGCGACCAGCCCGACGCCCGGGTCGGTGTCGCTGAGCACGGTGCCGTACTCGCCCACGGGGTTGCCGTGCACGGTGGCCACGGTGGGGACCGCCCGGCGGCCGGCGACCAGCGGGCCGATCGTGGTGTGGTCGTGGACGACGTCGAAGTCGGCCGCGTCGACGAGGTGGTTGACCCGGGCCAGGTGGGCCAGCTCGGGCAGCGCCTCGCCGAGCCGCTCGTACTGCAAATCCGGCACGGTGGAGACGAAGTCGGCGGGGGTGCCGTGCTCCTGGCCCGCCCCGAACACGGTCACCGCGTGTCCCCGCTCGTTCAACGCCTCCACCAGGCCGGTCACCACCTGTTCCAGCCCGCCGTAGCCGGGCGGGGGCATCGACAGCCACGGCGGCACCACCATCGCGATCCGCAACGGCCGTTCCGCCGCCCGGTCGGTCGGCAGGTGGTTCACGGCCACGAGTCCTCCCCGTCGGTCGATGGTGCAGGTGGGCAGCCGGCGTCGATGTGCTCCGGCCGGTCACCCCACACGGCGGGATCGATGGCGGTTTCCCGGTGACGGCACGGCTAAACCGGACAAGCCGGGCGTTCACCCGCCCACGAGGAGCCGGTCCCGCACCGCCCGCACTCCGGCTGCGGACCAGGCCAGCCGCTCCGCCTCGTCCCGTTCCCACCAGGAACGGACCACGCCCCCGAGGATCACCGTGTCCCCGTCCAGCTCGACGGTCACCCGTTCGGTGCCGATCCCCCGCAGCAGCGCCCGCTGCAGGTCGCGCCGGATCCGCTCGGCGTCCGGACGGGCGGCGGGGCGCACCTCGACCAGGTTCGTCACCCCGCGTACGCCGCGCAGCCGGCGCACCTCCCGTTCGGCGGTACGCCGCTGCCAGCCGAACTCCACCTCGCCGCGCAGCATCACCCACCCGTTGGCCACCGTGACGTCCAGCAGCTCGGCGGGGACGAAGCTGTCCCACTCCAGCGCCCGGCTCACCGCGATCGCGATCTCGGCGTCCGTATGCCCCGCCTCGCCGGGCAGGCGCACCTCGATGTCGTCGGCGACCGCCCGCACCCCACGTACGCGCTGCGCGCAGCGTTGCGCCGCCCACTTGCGGGCGGAGCCGTCCACCCAACCGGTCAGCGTGACCACGCCGTCGGCGACGGTCACCCCGATGTCGTTCTGCTGCACCTGGGCGTCCCAGGCCAGTTCGTCGAGCACGTCCCGTTGGATCCGGTCGTCGGTCCGGACGGCCGCTGCCGTGGTCATCGCATCCCTCCGTACGCCTCGCCGGGTCTGCCACCGACGATGCCGGGCCGACGGGTGACGGCGGCTCACCCGCACCGGGCGAACCGCCGTCAGAGGAAGCGGCGGGTGACGGAGCCAACCCCCTTGGCCCCGCCACCCGCCGCCGGAGGGAGGAGGAAAGTCTCGGTTACGTGTTACGACGTCTCGGCGAGCGTCACGGTTGCCGTGGATTCGGCGCCGTTGCGCTTGTAGGTCACCGCCACCCGGTCGCCGACCTTGCCGGCCTGCACGGCGCCGACCAGGTCGTCCGAGTCGTTGACCGGCTTGTCGCCGAACCGGGTGATCACGTCGCCGCGCTGGAGCCCGGCCTTCTCGGCGGCGCTGCCGGAGGTGACGGCGGCGACCAGCGCCCCGCCGCCCTCGGCGGCCGTCACGCTGACCCCGAGCGACGGGTGGCTGACCTTCTCGCCCCGCTGGAGCTTGCCGGCCACGTCCTTGGCCTTGTTGCTGGGGATCGCGAAGCCGACGCCGATGTTGCCGGTGCTGCCCTGACCGGCGGTGGCGATCGCGGTGTTGATGCCGATCACCTCGCCCCGGGTGTTGACCAGCGCGCCACCGGAGTTGCCCGGGTTGATCGGCGCGTCGGTCTGGAGCAGCCCGGCGATCGAGCTGGCGCCCTGGCCCGGCTCCTGCCGCTGCTGGCCGCTGCCGGCCTGGATGGTGCGGTCGCGGGCGCTGAGGATGCCGGCGGTGACCGAGCCCTGGAGGCCCAGCGGGCTGCCGAGGGCGAGCACCTGGTCGCCGACCTGCATCGCGTCGCTGTCGCCGAACGTGGCCGGCTTCAGGTCGCTGACGCCGGCGGCCTTCACCACCGCCAGGTCGGTCTTCGGGTCGGTGCCGACGATCCGGGCCTGGGCGGTCTTGCCGTCGGCGAAGACCACCCGGACGCTGTCCTGGCCGGCGGAGGCGACGACGTGGTTGTTGGTGAGCACGTAGCCGTCGGCGGTGAGGATCACGCCGGAGCCCTCGCCGCTGTCGGTGGCGATGGAGACGACGCTGGGCTGCACGGCGGCGGCGATCCGGGGCAGGTCGGCGCTGTTGATCACCGGCGCAGCGGAGTAGGTGCGGGTGGTCCCGGAGTCGCCGTCCACGGCGAGCGCGAGCGCCCCGCCGGCGACGCCCGAACCGAGCATCAGGGCGAAGACCGCGACGCCGGCGCCGGCGAGCTTGGCGATCCGGCCCGGCCGGGGGCCGGCCGCCGGCGCGGGGGCCCAGGGCGGCACCGGCTGGCCCGGGTGGTGCGGGTGCTGGCCGTAGCCCGCCCCCAGTTGTCCCGGCTGCCCCCCGCCGCTCCAGCCGGACTGCTGGCCGTACCACGGCGCGCCCGGGTACGGCGTGCCCTGCGGCTGGCCGGGCTGCCCGGCCGCGTGCGGGTGGCCGCCCGGGGCCTGGCCGGACACGGGGTAGGGCGGGGCGGACGGGCCGGCCGTGGCGGGTGGGAACGGTCCCGCCGGGGTGGGCTGCCCGGCCGGGACGCCGGGGCCACGGACCGGGTCCGGAGCGGTGGCGCCCTCGGGGGCGCGGGCCGGCTCCGGGGCGCGCATCGCGACGTCGCCCGCGACCGGGGCGTCGGTGGTCCGGCCCGGCTCGGCGGTACGGAAGGCGTCGCCGCCCGCCGCTTCGAATGCGGCCGGGGCCGGCGCGGCGGGTGCGGCCGACGCCGGGGCCGGGGCGGCGGTGTCGCCGGGGGCGGCCGGGGCCGGGTCGGGGTGGGAGTCGGACTGCGCGCGCTCGACGCGTGGCAGCTCGGCGGTGGGGTGCGACGGCTCGGCGTCGGTGGCGGCCGGCCGGCGCTGCGGGTCGGACTCGTACTCGGTCATGCATCCACCTTCGCTCGGAGCACTGCGACCAGCCTGGAACCGGCCTGAATGTTGGCTGAAAGTCACTCGCCATCACCCTCGATGTCCGGCACGAGCGGCAGCCGGACCCGGAAGGTCGCGCCCCCGCCCGGGGTGTCGGCCACCTCGACGGTGCCGTGGTGCGCGCGCACCAGCGCCGCCACGATGGCCAGGCCGAGCCCCGTGCCGGTGTTGCCGCCGGCCCGCCGGGTACGCGCCGCGTCCACCCGGTAGAAGCGCTCGAAGACCCGCTCCGCCTGGTCGGGGGTGAGCCCGGGGCCGGTGTCCGCCACCTCCACCACGGCCAGGTTGCCCGGCTCCACCCGCAGCCGCAGGGTCACCGAGGCGTCCGGCGGGGTGTGCGTGAGGGCGTTGGTCATCAGGTTGCCGATCACCTGACGGAGCCGGGCGTCGTCGCCGTAGACCACCAGCGGGCCGGACCCAGGCTCGATCTCCAGCTCCACCCGGCGCTCCGGCGCCACCACCCGGGCGGCCTCGACCGCGTCGCTGGCCAGCACGGGCAACTCCACCGGGGCGAGGGCGAGCGGCCGTTCCCGGTCCAGCCGGGCCAGCAGCAGCAGGTCCTCCACCAGCAGCCCCATCCGGGCCGCCTCCTGCTCGATGCGGCGCAGCAGGTCGGCGGTCTGCTCCGGCGCGCTCGCCGCGCCCTGCCGGTACAGCTCGGCGAAGCCCCGGATGGTGGTCAGCGGGGTGCGCAGCTCGTGCGAGGCGTCCGCGACGAACTGCCGCATCCGCTCCTCCGAGCGCCGGGCCCGCGCCTCGGACGCCCGCGCCGCGCCGGCCGCGTCCCGCGCCGTGGTCTCGGCGGCCCGGGCGGCGGTCTCCGAGGCGGCCCGCGCGGTGAAGGCCGCCTCGATCTGCGCCAGCATTGCGTTCAGCGCCCGGGAGAGCCGGCCCAGCTCCGAGGTCGGGACGGGTTGTCCCTCCTCCGGGTCGGGCACCCGCCGGGTGAGGTCGCCGCCGGCGATGGCGGCGGCCGTACGCTCGATCTCCACCAGCGGTTTCAGGCTGGTCCGGACGATCGCCGCGCCGATCGAGGCGAGCAGGATCAGCACCGACCCGCCGACCAGCAGGTCAATCCAGATCAGCTGTTTGACGGCCTGGTCGACGTCGGTGAGGTGCTGGCCGACGGCCAGGATCTCGCCGTCGTCCAACTGGGTGTAGAGCATCCGCCAGCGAGACCTGTGGTCCTGCGCGAGCACCGTGCGCGGCTCGCCGGTCAGCGCGGCGAACCCCTCGGTGGTGCTCGGTAGCCGCGGCAGCTGTTCCGGGCGGATGTTTTGGCTGTCGTACTCGGGCGACATCACCCCGGCCGGCTGGGCCAACGAGATGATGAAGTCGCTGGGCAGCGTGGTGGTGCTTTTCCGGCCTTCCTTGTACAGGTTCAGCACCGCGGCCACCGAGCCGGTGGTGCGGCTCAGTTCCTCGTCCACCTGCTCGATGAGGTAGCCCCGGAGGAAGACGGTGGTCAGCGAGCTGATCACCAGGAGGGCGGCGGCGACCAGGGTCAGGACCGCGGCGACCAGCTTCACCCGCAGCGGGACGCCACGCAGCCATGCCTTCCCCTGGTGGACCGGGTTCACGCCGCCGGCTTGCGCAGCACGTACCCGACGCCCCGCAGGGTGTGGATCAGCCGGGGCTGGGTGTTGTCCACCTTGCGGCGCAGGTAGGAGATGTAGGACTCGACGATGTTGTCGTCGCCCCGGAAGTCGTAGTTCCACACGTGGTCGAGGATCTGGGCCTTCGACAGCACCCGGTTGGCGTTCAGCATCAGGTAGCGCAGCAGCTTGAACTCCGTCGGCGAGAGCTGCACCCGCTGACCGGCCCGGTGCACCTCGTGGGTCTCCTCGTCCAGCTCCAGGTCGGCGAAGGTCAGCCGGGAGGGCGCCTGCTCGCCGGTGCTGGTCCGCCGCAGCACCGCCCGGATCCGGGCGGTCAGCTCCTCCAGGCTGAACGGCTTGGTGACGTAGTCGTCCCCGCCCAGGGTCAGCCCGCGGATCTTGTCGTCGGTGGCGTCGCGCGCGGTGAGGAAGACCACGGGCGTGCGCGTGCCGCCCTCGCGGAGCATCCGGATGACCTCGAAGCCGTCCAGGTCGGGCAGCATCACGTCGAGCACGACCAGGTCGGGCCGGTGGTCCTTGGCGGCGTGCAGGGCGGCGCTGCCGCTCGTCGCGGTGGCCACGTCGAAGCCCGCGAAGCGCAGGCTCGCGGAGAGCAGTTCGAGGATGTTGGGATCGTCCTCGACGACGAGCAGTCGCGCCTCGGTCTGGGTAGCGGCCATGCGCCCATCATCCGCGCTCTCGCTGCGTCCGCGCTGGGCACTTCCTGGAAAAAGCCTGTGAGCCGACCGCCGTGGTCAGCGCAGGAGCCGCCGCAGCCCGTCCAGCGCGCCGTCGAGCAGCCGGATCGCCGTACGCAGCTGCGAGTCGGTGAGCCTGCGGGCCCGCACCAGGGCGCCCACCTCGACGGCGAAGGCCGCCAGCCGCTGGTCGAACTCGGCGAGCGGCGTCGTTCCCGGCCCTGCGGCGGGGCCGGGAACGGGCGCCGGACCGGGCGCCGGGGGCGTCCAGCGGGCCCGTCGGGTCTGCCGCGCCGCCTCGCGCAGCTCCCGCTTCAGGTCGCGGACCGAGCCGCGTACCTCGTCGCGGATCTCCCCGGCCAGCGCGGACAGGTCCTCGACCGAGGCCGCGATGTCCGACTCCAGGGCGGCCAGCTCGCCGGCCCGCTGGCGCAGCTCGGCCCGGCCGGCCTCGGTGATCTCGTAGACCTTGCGGCCGCCGACGGCGGTGTGGGTGACGAGCCCGTCGGCCTCCATCCGTTGCAGCCGGGGGTAGATGGTGCCGGCGCTGGGCGCGTAGTGGCCGAGGAACCGCTCCTCCAGCAGGCGGATCAGCTCGTAGCCGTGCTTCGGGCCGTCGTCGAGGAGCTTGAGCAGGTAGAGCCGGAGCCGCCCGTGACTGAACACGGCGGTCACGGCAGCTCCTCTTCCTGGTCGTCCACCCGGCGGGCGAGCAGCGCGATGCTGCCCGAGGTGGCGGAAGCCCAGAGCTTACCCTCGCCCGCGCCGAGCACTCCCTCGCTGTCGACCACCGCCCCGGGGGCGGCGCTGCCCCGCACCTGGGCGAAGCCGCTGGTGATCCGGCCCGACGTGGTGTGCAGGCGCACGGCGAGGTCGCTGTCCTCGCGGACCCGGACGGTGATGCCGCCGGAGATCGTGCTGAGCCGGATGTCGCTGCGCCGGGGATTGTCCAGGTCGCAGGTGATGGCGCCGGAGACGGTGGCCGCGCGCACCTGCCCGGCCGCGCTGTCGGCGAGGGTCACCTCGCCCGAGACCGTCTCCAGGTCGAGGTCGCCGGACACGCCCAGCGCCTCGACCGGGCCCGACGTGGTCCTCGCCGACGTCGGGCCGCGCAGCCCCATCAGCGTGATCCGCCCCGCCGTCACCTCCACCCGGGTCCGACCGCGCAGGCCCGACGCGACCAGCGAGCCCTCGACCAGTTCGAGGTCGGCCAGCACGTCGGCGGGGACCGCGACGGAGACGTCGACCCGGGCCAGCCGGGACAGCGGCCCCACCCACCAGACGAACTCCGACCACCGCCGGCGCCACTGCTGGCGTACGGAGAGCCGACCGTCCCGGTGCTCGACCAGGACCGGCCGGCGACCGACCCGGGTGACGTCGACCCGGGCCGGGCCGTCGGTGGCCACCACGTTGAGGCGGCCGCCGAGCAGGTGGACGTCCAGCCGGGTGACCGGCCCGTCCAGGGTGAGCCGCTGCGGGGCGTCCACGGTCCAGCCGGTCATCGGTCCTCCCTCCGGTGACGCGCCGGCCCGGCGCGTCCCACGGCAGGACAGTAACGCGATACATCGCGATATGACAAGCGGTGCCGCCGGACGGCGGACGTCCCCGCCGTCCGGGTCAGGCGGCCAGGTCGAGCCTCCGCTCCGGTCCGGCCGGCCCGGCGGACGGCTCCGGCTCGGACGAGGCGGCGAGCGGCGGGAACGGCACCGGCGCGGCGGCCGGCGGGAACGATGCCGGCACGGGGACCGACGCGGACAGCGCCGGCACGGACAGCGCCGGTGCGGGGACCGGCACGGACAGCGCCGGTGCGGGGGCCGACGCGCCCGGGGCCGCCGACCCTGCCGGCGGCGGCACGAGGTGCACGGCCGACTCGGCCGTCCGGGCGAGCAGTCGACGGTCGGCGTCCCGCGCGGGGTGCAGCGCGGCGGAGACGGTCACCCGGACCTCCAGGTCGCGGGCGGTGAGCACCCGACCCAGCGAGCGGAACAGGTTGTCGTCGCCGACGAAGGCGGCGGCCGTGGTCGGCACGCCGGTCGCCGCGCACGCGTAGCCGATCCGTAGCGGCACCACCGGCGCCCCGGCGTCGATCGCCGCCTGGAACAGGGCCGGGCGGAACCCCCGGCCGGGGCGGCAGCCGACCGCGTCGGCGGCCCCGCACCACGTCGTACCCTCCGGGAAGACCGCCACCGGGCGGCCGGCGCGCAGCACGGCGGCGACCCGGGCCACCGTCGCCGGCAGGTCGCGCGGCCGGGCCCGGTCGACCAGGACGGTGCCGGCCGCGGTCGCGAGCAGCCCGACCAACGGCCAGGACCGCACCTCCCGCTTGGCCACCATCCGGGCCGGCGCGACGGCCAGCAGCGCCAGCACGTCCAGCCAGGAGACGTGGTTGGCCACCAGCAGCGCCGGCCGCCGCGGCGCCCGGCCGCGCACCACCAGGCGTACGCCGAGGGCGCGCAGCGTCCCCCGGGCCCAGCCGCGCACGGCCACGGCCCGCTCCCCCGCCGGCAGTACCGGCAGCAGCGCGGCCAGCACCGTGCCCGCCAGCAGCATCCCGAGTACGGCCAGCAGCCGGGCCGCCCGCCGGGCCGCCGGCGCGGCCGGCGCCGCGCCGGCGACCGGGAGGCAGGCCGGTCCGCAGCCCGACGCGGGCAGCCAGAGCGGTGTCGCACTCACCGCTCGGCCCCGCCCAGGAAGTGCCGCAGGTAGCGGGGGTTCATCCGGTCCAGGGAGAAGAGCACGTAGAAGTCGGCCACCCCGAAGTCCGGGTCGTACGCGGGTTCCCCGCAGACCCAGGCGCCGAGGCGCAGGTACCCGCGCAGCAGCGGCGGCAGCACGGCCCGCCCCGCCGGACCGTCGGCCGGCCCGGTCGTCGCGCCCGGCTCGGCGAACCAGGGGCGGCGTGGACGCACCCGCAGCGGCGGCGGGGCCAGGTGCCGGGCCCGGACCTCGTCCCACACCGCGGCGACGGCCCCGCCCCCGTCGGCCACCGGCACCGACGCGCAGCCGCCGAGCCAGCGCGACCCCCGCAGGTGCAGGTAGCGGGTGATGCCGGCCCACATCAGGTTGATCACGGCGCCGGAGCGGTGGTCGGGGTGCACGCAGGAGCGGCCGGCCTCGACCAACCGCTCCCGGAGCGGGTCGAGCGCCGCGAGGTCGAACTCGGTCTCGGCGTACCGGCGGTCGGTGCGGCCCGGCGGGAGGAGCCGGTACGTGCCGACGACCTCGCCCGTGCTCTCCTGCCGGACGATCAGGTGGTCGCAGTACGGGTCGAACTCGTCGACGTCGCGCCCGGCGGCGTCGGGGCGGAGGGTGGCGCCGAACTCGGTGGCGAACACCTCGTGACGGAGGCGTTGCGCGGCCGCGACCTCGCTCGGGTCGTCGGCGATCAGCAGGGTGTATCCGCTGGTCGTCAGGGGTGCGCCAGCGGCGTGCAGAACGGCCATGGCACCTGTGTAGGCGGCCCGGGTTGCCGGGCGTTGGGGTGAGGAGTGTCGATGAGGTGAACGGCGGTCGGCGACCCGTGGCGGGGCCGGCCGGCGGGCGTGCGAGGCTGCCGGGGGCGGGCCGGCGACGGGGCCGGACGCCGCGCCGCGGGAGGTGTCTGATGATCATCGAGTCGCGCCACAACGGTCCGCCGGGCTCGGGCAACGGCGGTTGGAGCGCCGGGGTCTTCGCCGCCGCGTCCGGCGCCCCCGGTCCGGTCGAGGTGACGCTGCGCCGCCCGCCCCCGCTGGAGACCCTGCTCACTCTCGTCGACGGGGAGGTCCGCGACCCGGAGGGCCTGGTCGTCGCCCAGGTCCGCCCCACGGAGGATCCCCGCGCGGTCGTGCCGCCGGTGGACCTGCCGGCTGCGCGGGCCGCGTCGGCGGCGTACCCCGGACTGGTCGACCACCCCTTCCCGGGCTGCTACGTCTGCGGCCCGGACCGCCTCGACGGCCTGCGGATCTTCCCCGGCCGGCTGCCGGACGGCCGGACCGCCGCGCCGTTCCGCGCGCCGGGGTCTGTCACTCCCGCCACGGTCTGGGCGGCGCTGGACTGCCCCGGCGGCTGGGCCGTCATCGCGCCCGGTCGGCCGTACGTCCTCGGCCGCATCGCGGCGGTGGTCGCGGCGCTGCCCGAGCCGGGCGACGAGTGCGTGGTGACCGGCGCGATGGTCGGCGGCGAGGGCCGCAAGGCGCTCGTGCACACCAGCCTGTACGCCCCCGACGGCACCCTCCTGGCCTGGGCCCGGGCGACCTGGATCGCCGTGGCGGCGGCCGGCGGGTAGTCGTTCCTGGGGAGGAGGGCCTCCTGCCTGAGGCGGAGTTGGATCTACGGAGCGCGCCTGATTGACCTCGTTGCGCCCGCCCGCCACGCTGTGTCACGGCGTACCCCGAAGCCCCCCGCACGAAGGAGAGCAATGACTGACGGGCAGCGAAGCCCCACGAGTGACGGTCAGATCGTGGTGTCCGGCCTGACGAAGCAGTACAAGAACGTCCGGGCCGTGAACAATCTGTCCTTCACGGTCGAGCCGGGGCGGGTGACCGGGTTCCTCGGCCCCAACGGTGCCGGCAAGACCACCACCCTGCGCATGCTGCTGAACCTGGTCACCCCGACCGGCGGACAGGCGACCATCAGCGGTCGCCGGTACGCCGACCTGACCGACCCGCTGCGGCACGTCGGCGCGGTGCTGGAGGCGTCCAGCGCGCACAAGGGCCGCACCGGGATCAACCACCTGCGGGTGCTCTGCGCGGCGGCGGGGCTGCCGAAGCAGCGGGCCGACGAGGCGCTGGCGCTGGTCGGGCTCACGCCGGCGGCGAACCGCAAGTTCAAGGGCTACTCGCTCGGCATGAAGCAGCGGCTCGGCATCGCCGCCGCGATGCTCGGCGACCCCCGGGTGCTGATCCTCGACGAGCCGGCCAACGGCCTGGACCCGGAGGGCATCCGGTGGATGCGCGGGTTCCTCAAGAACCTCGCGCACGAGGGCCGCACCGTGCTGGTCTCCAGCCACCTGCTGTCCGAGATGCAGCTGCTCGCCGACGACGTGGTGATCATCGCCGCCGGCCAGCTCGTCCGGCAGGGCACGGTCGAGCACGTGATCGGGTCGATGGCGCAGGGCGTCCGGGTGCGGGTGCGTACCCCGCAGGCCGACGCGCTGACCGTGGCGCTGAAGGACGGCCCGGGCACCGTCGACGTCGACGAGCACGGCACCCTGCTGGTGGGCGGGGTGGACGCCCCGACCGTGGGCCGGGTCGCCCTGGCCGCCGGCGTCGAACTACACGAACTGACCACGGAACGGCCCGACCTGGAACGGGTCTTCCTGGAGCTGACGGCCGGAAAGGCGGGCATCCGATGAACCTCGTCCGATCCGAGCTACTCAAGATCCGCACCACCAGCACGTGGTGGTGGCTGGCCATCGGCGCGTTCCTGTCGATCGCGCTGGCGTTCGCGTTCAACGCCTGGGTCGCCGACGAGACGCTGAGCGGCAAGGGCGAGAGCCTGGGCGTCACCGGCGACATGGCGTCCGCGGCGGCGCAGGCCGCCAACCTCTACACCTCCGGGCAGTACCTGGGCCTGATGTTCGTGATGCTGATCGGCATCCTGATGGTCACCAACGAGTTCTTCCACCAGACGGCGACCACGACGTTCCTGTCCACGCCGCGGCGCACGTCGGTGATCCTCAGCAAGCTGGTCGCGGCGAGCCTGCTGGGCTTCGGGTTCTGGCTGGTGACCACCGTGATCGACCTGGCCGCCGGGGCGGTCTTCCTGTCGATCAACGACTACGGCACCCTGCTCGACGAGTGGGCCGTGCAGCGGGCGCTGCTGCTCAACCTGCTGGCGTACGCGATCTGGACGGTGCTCGGCGTGGGGATCGGCACGCTGATCACCAACCAGCTCGGCGCGGTGATCACCGCGGCGGTGCTCTACCTGGTCGGCACGCAGGTGGTGGGGCTGCTGTTCATGCTGCTGGCGAACGTGCTGGAGAACCAGGCCGTGGCCAAGTGGCAGGTGATCTGGCCGGCCGTCGCCTCGACCGTCATGGTCAGCGAGGGCCAGACGGACTTCACCCCCGAGTGGTGGGTCGGCGCGCTCGTGCTGATCGGCTACGCGGTGGTCAGCGGGGTGGTCGGCGTCGCGATCACCCGCCGTCGCGACATCTCCTGACGGGTTCGGACGACGAAGGGGCGGGGGTGGTGCGGGGCACCACCCCCGCCCCCGTCGTACCGGGGGTCGGCGACACGACGGGCCCTACCAGCAGTCGGCGGAACACGCAGCGTTTGGCCAACTTCTGGCATCTTCTGTGAAACGGACCACGCGGCGGAGGCGGAAATGCCTGCGGCATCCGCACGGCGTAGCCTTGGAGCCGTCTCGTGGGCGCTCGCAGACAGGGCGGCACGGGGACACCGCGTGACACACAAACCCGCGTGAAAGAGGCGATTACCGGCCGTGTCGACCCAGCAGACTTCGCAGGAGAACCCACTGGCGGGTTTCGGTCCGAACGAGTGGATCGTCGAGGAGATGTACCAGCGCTACCTCGCCGACCCCACCAGCGTCGATTCGGCCTGGCACGACTTCTTCGCGGACTACCGTCCGGCGCCCGGCGCCGGCACGCCCCGCGCTGAACAGCAGGCCCCGAAGCCGGCCGCCGGGCCGGAGCCCGCCGGACAGCAGGAGGCGGCCACCTCGGTCGCGCAGCCGGCCGCCGCCAAGCCGGCGGAGAAGAAGCCGGAGGCCAAGCCGGAGAAGCCGGCCGCCAAGGCCGCCCCGGCCAAGCCCGCGCCCGCGAAGGCCGCCCCGGCCAAGCCCGCGCCGACCAAGCCGACCGCCACCGGCCCGCAGACCACGCCGCTGCGCGGCGTGGCGGCGAAGATCGTCCAGAACATGGACGCCTCGCTCGCCGTGCCGACCGCCACCAGCGTGCGCGCCGTCCCGGCCAAGCTGCTGGTCGACAACCGCATCGTGATCAACAACCACCTCACCCGTGGGCGCGGCGGCAAGGTCAGCTTCACCCACCTCATCGGGTACGCGATGGTCCGGGCGCTGGTCGCCCACCCGGAGATGAACAACTCCTTCGCCGAGGTCGACGGCAAGCCGGTCATGGTCCGGCCCGAGCACGTCAACCTGGGCATCGCGATCGACCTGGTCAAGCCGGACGGCAGCCGCAACCTGGTGGTCCCGTCCATCAAGGCCTGCGAGCAGATGGACTTCCGGCAGTTCTGGCAGGCGTACGAGGACGTGGTCCGGCGCGCCCGCCGCAACGAGCTGACCATGGAGGACTACTCCGGCACCACGATCTCGCTGACCAACCCCGGCGGCATCGGCACCGTGCACTCGATGCCGCGGCTCATGCAGGGGCAGAGCGCGATCATCGGCGTCGGCGCGATGGAGTACCCGGCCCCCTACCAGGGCATGTCCGAGGCCACCCTGGCCGAGCTGGCGGTCAGCAAGGTCATCACCCTGACCAGCACGTACGACCACCGGATCATCCAGGGCGCGCAGTCCGGCGAGTTCCTCAAGGTCATGCACGAGCTGCTGCTGGGCGAGCACGGCTTCTACGACCAGATCTTCACCTCGCTGCGGATCCCCTACGAGCCGGTGCGCTGGATGCGCGACGTCGCGGTCAACAGCGAGGGTCAGATCAACAAGACCGCCCGGGTGCACGAGCTGATCCACGCCTACCGGGTGCGCGGGCACCTGATGGCCGACACCGACCCGCTCGAGTTCAAGATCCGCAAGCACCCGGACCTGGACGTCCTCCAGCACGGGCTGACCCTGTGGGACCTGGACCGCGAGTTCCCGGTCAACGGCTTCGCCGGCAAGCAGCGGATGAAGCTGCGCGACATCCTCGGCGTGCTGCGCGACTCGTACTGCCGCCGGGTCGGCATCGAGTACATGCACATCCAGGACCCGGAGGAGCGGCGCTGGATCCAGGAGCGGATCGAGCGCAAGTACGAGAAGCCGTCCCCGGACGAGCAGAAGCACGTGCTCAACCGGCTCAACGCCGCCGAGGCGTTCGAGACCTTCCTGCAGACCAAGTACGTCGGGCAGAAGCGCTTCTCGCTGGAGGGCGGCGAGTCGCTGATCCCGCTGCTCGGCGAGGTGCTGGAGGCGTCCGCCGAGGGCGGGCTGGACGAGGTCGTCATCGGCATGGCCCACCGCGGCCGGCTCAACGTGCTGGCGAACATCGTCGGCAAGCCGTACGAGAAGATCTTCTCGGAGTTCGAGGGGCACCTGGACCCGCGCTCCACGCAGGGCTCCGGCGACGTGAAGTACCACCTGGGTCAGAACGGCAAGTTCACCACGCCGGACGGCGACCACGCGGTCAAGGTCTCGGTGGTGGCGAACCCGTCGCACCTGGAGGCCGTCGACCCGGTGCTGGAGGGCATCGTCCGGGCCAAGCAGGACCGGATAGACCTCAAGCTGGAGGGCTACACCGTGCTGCCGCTCGCGGTGCACGGCGACGCCGCCTTCGCCGGCCAGGGCGTGGTGGCGGAGACGCTCAACCTCTCCCAGCTGCGCGGCTACCGCACCGGCGGCACCGTGCACGTGGTGGTCAACAACCAGGTCGGCTTCACCACCGCCCCGGAGTACAGCCGCTCCAGCCTCTACAGCACCGACGTCGCCCGGATGATCCAGGCGCCGATCTTCCACGTCAACGGCGACGACCCCGAGGCCGTGGTCCGGGTCGCCCGGCTGGCCTTCGAGTACCGGCAGGCGTTCAACAAGGACGTCGTCATCGACATGGTCTGCTACCGCCGGCGCGGGCACAACGAGGGCGACGACCCGTCGATGTCCAACCCGCAGATGTACAAGATCATCGACTCGAAGCGGTCCGTCCGGAAGCTCTACACCGAGGAGCTGATCGGGCGCGGCGACATCACCGTGGAGGATGCGGAGGAGCTGCTGCGCGACTACCAGTCGCAGCTGGAGCGGGTCTTCAAGGCCACCCGCGACGCGGCCACCATGCCGCGCCAGCTCAGCCGCCCCAAGCGGGAGGACGAGCCGGAGCCGCAGGTGGAGACCGCCACCGACGCCGGCGTCGTCAAGGCCATCGGCGAGGCGCACGTCAACCTGCCGGAGGGCTTCACCCCGCACAAGCGGATCCAGCAGCTGCTCGACCGGCGGGCCAAGATGTCCGTCGAGGGCAACATCGACTGGGGCTTCGGCGAGATCATCGCGTTCGGCTCGCTGCTGCACGACGGGGTCACCGTCCGGCTCGCCGGTCAGGACTCCCGCCGGGGCACCTTCGTGCAGCGGCACGCCGCCGTGGTCGACGCCGAGACCGGCGAGGACCACCTGCCCCTGCAGTCGCTGACCGGCGACGGCGAGCGGTCCCGGTTCTTCGTGCACGACTCCCTGCTCAGCGAGTACGCGGCGATGGGCTTCGAGTACGGCTACTCGGTGGAGAACATCAACGCGCTGGTCTGCTGGGAGGCGCAGTTCGGCGACTTCGTCAACGGCGCCCAGTCGGTGATCGACGAGTTCGTCTCCTCCGGCGAGGTGAAGTGGGGCCAGCGCTCCGCGGTCACCCTGCTGCTGCCGCACGGCCACGAGGGCCAGGGCCCGGACCACACCTCCGGCCGCCCGGAGCGGTTCCTGCAGATGTGCGCCGAGGACAACATGCGGGTGGCCATCCCGACCACCCCGGCGAACTACTTCCACCTGCTGCGACGCCAGGCGCTCTCGCCGAAGCGCAAGCCGCTGGTGGTGTTCACGCCGAAGTCGCTGCTGCGGCACAAGCTCTGCGTCTCCTCCGTCGAGGAGTTCACCACCGGCACCTTCCAGCCGGTGCTGCGCGACCCGGGCGCCCCGGCGCCGGAGGCGGTGAAGCGGGTGCTGCTCTGCTCGGGCAAGGTCTACTACGACCTGTTCCAGGCCCGGCAGGAGCGCGGCATCACCGACACCGCGATCATCCGGCTGGAGCAGCTCTACCCGATGCCGGTGGAGGAGATCCGGGCCGCGCTGGCGGCGTACCCGAACGCCGAGGACTACGCCTGGGTGCAGGAGGAGCCGGCCAACCAGGGCGCCTGGTCGTTCGTCGCGCTCAACCTGCTGGAGCACCTGGCCGACGTCCGGCTGCGCCGCATCTCCCGCCCGGCCGCGGCCGCCCCGGCCGTCGGCTCGGCGAAGATGCACGACGTCGAGCAGACCGCGCTGATCGAGGCGGCTCTCCCCCGCCCGTGACCTGAGCACCGCACCGACAACCGGGGCAGGGACCGTCGCGCTGACGGTCTCTGCCCCGTCGGCGTCCCGGCCGCCCGTGGCGGCTCCGGCCGGCCTCCGTCCCGGGACGACCCGAACGCCCATCCACAGCAGACCGACGAGCGAGGAACGCACAGCATGTACTTCACGGACCGTGGGATCGAGGAACTGGTGCAGCGGCGAGGCGAGGAGTCCGTCAGCGTCGAGTGGCTCGGCGAGCGCCTCCGCGACTTCGTCGACCTGAACCCCGAGTTCGAGACCCCGATCGAGCGCTTCGCCACCTGGCTCGCCCGCCTCGACGACGAGGACGACGACTAACCCGACCGTTCACCATTGCGTTGATCATGAAGTTGTTGTCGCGACACGCCGAGGCGGGCGACAGCAACATCATGATCAACGGCCCGGGCGGGTGGGGCTAAGGTCCCGGGCGGACGGTTACGCGATCTTCTAGGGTGGGTGCGTGGCCCGGAGTGTGTACCTGACCAGCGTGGGATCCGGCGGGGGCAAGTCGACCGTCGCGCTCGGGCTGGCGGAGCTGTTGTCCCGGCAGGTCGAGCGGATCGGCGCGTTCCGGCCGCTGGTCGGCGGGCACGGCCCCGACCCGATCCTCGCCCTGCTCAGCGACCGGTACCGGATCGGGTTGCCGCTGGCCGACCTGAGCGGCACCACGTACGCCGAGGCCACCGCGCTGGTCGCCGACGGGCGGCGGGAGGAACTGATCGCCGGCATCGTCACGCGCTACCGGGAGGTCGAGCGGCGCTGCCCGGCGGTGGTCGTGGTGGGCAGCGACTTCGCCGACGGCGGCGACGGCGCCGGGCCCCGCGAGTTGGCCTTCAACGCCCGGCTGGCCACCGAGTTCGGCAGCGTGGTGGTGCCCGTGGTCGACGGCTTCGGGCAGGAGCCGGCGGCGATCGCGGCGGCGGCGCGCGGGGCGTACCACGATCTGGAGGACCTCGGGGCGACGGTGCTGGCGGTCGTCGCCAACCGGGTGCCCGGCCCGATGGCGCTGCCGGACCTGCCGGTCCCCGCGTACGCCATCCCGGAGGTGCCGACCGTGTCGGCGCCGACGGTGGCCGAGGTGGCGGCGGCGCTCGGCGCCACGCTGCTGGCCGGGGACGACGACGCGCTCGGCCGCGACGTGCTCGACTACGTGGTCGGCGCGGCACACGTGCCGACGCTGCTGGACCACCTGACCGAGGGTGCCCTGGTGATCACCCCCGGGGACCGGGCGGACCTGCTGGTGGCGGCGAGCGCGGCGCACGTGGCCGGGCAGGTCTCGGTCGCCGGGGTGGTGCTCACCCTCGGCGAGCAGCCGGACCCGCGCGCGATGCGGCTGGTGGAGGGGCTGAGCACCGGGCTCGCGGTGCTCTCCGTGCCCAGCGACAGCTACGACACGGTGGCCGCGTCCAGCCGGATCGAGGGCCGCCCCAGCGCGGCCAACCCGCGCAAGGTGGAGGCCGCGCTCGGCGCGTTCGAGCGCTGCGTGGACACCGACGACCTGGCCCGCCGGCTGCGGGTCAGCCGCTCCGGGCGGGTCACCCCGCTGATGTTCGAGAACGACCTGATCGACCGGGCCCGGGCCCGGCGCCGGCACCTCGTGCTGCCCGAGGGGGCGGAGGAGCGGATCCTGCGGGCGACGGAGATCCTGCTGCGCCGGGGCGTCGCCGACATCACCCTGCTCGGGCGCCCCGACGACGTCGTGCGGCGGACCCGCGAGCTGGGCATCGACATCACCGGCGCGCGGGTGGTCGACCCGGTCACCAGCGAGTGGCGCGACGAGTTCGCCGTCGAGTACGCGAAGCTGCGCGCCCACCGGGGGGTCACCGCCGAGCTGGCGCACGACATCGTCGCCCAGCCGAACTACTTCGGCACCCTGATGGTGCAGACCGGGCACGCCGACGGGATGGTCTCCGGGGCGACCCACACCACCGCCGCCACGATCCGGCCGGCCTTCGAGATCATCCGTACGGTGCCGGGGGTCTCGGTCGCCTCCAGCGTCTTCTTCATGCTGCTGGCCGACCGGGTGCTGGTCTACGGCGACTGCGCGGTCAACCCCGACCCGGACGCCGCCCAGCTCGCCGACATCGCCATCTCCTCGGCGGACACCGCCGCCCGGTTCGGCATCGAGCCGCGGGTCGCCATGCTCTCCTACTCCACCGGCAGCTCTGGGGCGGGCGCCGACGTGGAGAAGGTCGTGGCGGCCACGAAACTGGTCCGGGAGCGCCGCCCCGACCTGCTGGTCGAGGGGCCGATCCAGTACGACGCGGCGATCGACCCGGCGGTCGCGGCGACGAAGCTGCCCGGCAGCACGGTCGCCGGCCGGGCCACGGTCTTCGTCTTCCCCGACCTGAACACGGGCAACAACACGTACAAGGCGGTGCAGCGCTCCGCCGGGGCGGTGGCCGTCGGGCCGGTGATGCAGGGCCTGCGCCGGCCGGTGAACGACCTGTCCCGGGGAGCCACCGTGCCGGACATCGTGAACACCGTGGCGATCACCGCCATCCAGGCCGCGGCCGAGGAGTCGTCATGAGCGAGCGAAGCGAGCGAATCAGCAGGCTCAGTGCGACGGTGCCTCATGGCGGCACGCAGCGAAGCGGAGTGCCGTCATGAGCGCCCAGGTCGGCCCGCCCGCCGCCGGAAGGGAGGCACCCGTGAGCCGGGTGCTCGTGCTCAACTGCGGATCGTCGTCGGTGAAGTACCGGCTCTTCGACGGCGACCGGGTGCTCGACAAAGGCACCGTGGAGCGGGTCGGCGAGCCGGGCGGCGGCCCGGCCGACCACGAGACCGCCGTCCGGGAGATTCTCGCCGGGCTCGACCTGGCCGGGCTGGCCGCCGTCGGGCACCGGGTGGTCCACGGCGGCAAGCGGTTCGGCGAGCCCGTCCTGCTCGACGACGCGGTGCGCGCCGCGATCCGCGACCTGATCCCGCTCGCGCCGCTGCACAACCCCGCCAACCTGACCGGCATCGAGGTCGCCCTGGCCGCGCTGCCGGACGTGCCGCAGGTCGCCGTCTTCGACACCGCGTTCCACACCACGCTGCCCGAGGCCGCCGCGACCTACGCGGTCGAGCGGGACACCGCCGAGCGGTACGGCATCCGGCGGTACGGGTTCCACGGCACCTCGCACGCGTACGTGTCCCGGCGCACCGCCGAGCTGCTCGGCCGCCCGTACGCGGAGGTGAACACGATCACCCTGCACCTGGGCAACGGGGCCAGCGCCTGCGCGGTCGCCGGCGGCCGGAGCGTGGCCACCTCGATGGGGATGTCCCCGCTGGAGGGCCTGGTGATGGGCACCCGCAGCGGCGACCTCGACCCGACCGTCATCTTCCACCTGCGCCGGGAGGGCGGTCTCTCCGTCGACGAGATCGACGACCTGCTCAACCACCGCAGCGGCCTGCTCGGGCTGACCGGCGCCAACGACATGCGCGAGGTCCTCAGGCGCCGGGCGGACGGCGATCCGGCGGCCACGCTCGCCTTCGACGTCTACTGTCGGCGGATCACCGGCTACGTCGGGGCGTACTACGCGCTGCTCGGGCGGGTGGACGCGATCGCCTTCACCGCCGGGGTCGGCGAGCACGCCGCGCCGGTGCGCGCCGCCGCGCTGGCCGGCCTGGACCGGCTCGGCATCGCGGTGGACCCGGAGCGCAACGCCGGCAGCGGCGACCGGGTCATCTCACCCGAGGGCACCGAGGTGACGGTCTGCGTCGTGGGCACCGACGAGGAGCGCGAGATCGCCCTCCAGACGCGGGCCGTGGTCGGCGCCGCCGGCTGACCCGGGCCCGGGCGTCAGCTCAGGGCGAGCCAGGCGAGGAGGGCGACCAGCACGACCGCGACCGCCCCGGCGCCGACGAGCAGCGGCGTGCGGGAGGCGCCGGCCGGCGCCTCGGGCTCGGCGGTGTTGGCGAAGGCGCGGAACGCCGCGGTGTTGCCGCTCGGGTCGGTGTGGTTCTCAGGCATGCCGGTGACCCTAGCCAAGTCGCTACCGCCCCGTGGTCCGTCACGCGCCGCCCGACCCAGGTCGGGCCGGCCGGTGGACGGGATCCGCCCGGCCGACGGGAGTGTCCGGCCGGACGGTGGGGACGGTCCGGACGACCCGGCACCTACCGTGGAACGGTGGGGGTGAAGCGGCTGGTCGCCGTGCTGATGACGGCGCTGCTGGCGGGCTGCGCGCCGGCCACCGCCGCGCCCGGGAGCGGCACGCCGCCGGCCCGTCCGGCCCCTGAGACGACGTACGCCGTCGGGGTGCGGACGTTCACCGTCGACCCCACCTCGGCTCGGCCGCTCCCGGTGACCGTCTGGTACCCGGCGGACGGGGACGCGGTGGCGGCGGGCCGGTTCCCGGTGGTGGTCTACAGCCACGGGCTGCACAGCCTCCCCGAGCTGCACGCCGGGCTGACCACGCGCTGGGCCGCCGCCGGCTTCGTGGTGGCCGCCCCCGCCTACCCGCACACCCGGCGCGGGACGCCCCGGTTCAGCCGCGCCGACGTACGCCACCAGCCGGCCGACGGCTGGCGGCTCGTCCGGCACCTGGTGCGGCTCGACGCCCGGCGCGGTGACCCGCTCGCCGGGCACCTCGACGTCACCCGGTTCGCCGCCGCCGGCCACTCGGCGGGCGGCTTCACCACGGCGGGGATGTTCACCTCCGGACGGTCGGGGCGGCTGCGGGCCGGCATCGTGATCGCCGGCGGCGGCATGGCGGGCAGTTTCGCCGGCCCGGCGGCGCCGCTGCTGTTCGTGCACGGCACGGCCGACCCGATCGTGCCGGCGTCGGTCGGCCGGGCAGCGTACGACCGCACGACCGGCCCGGCCGCCTTCCTGAGCCTGCTCGGTCAGGGCCACGGCGAGTACCTGACCCCGGGGCGGCCCGGCTTCGACCAGGTCCTCGCCACCACCACGGACTTTCTCCGCTGGAGCCTCTACGGCGACCCGGACGCCGGCCGGCGCCTGCCCGGCGGCGCCCGCCTTCCGGGCGTGACGGCGTTCGAGACCCGCTCCGCCCGCTGACCGCCGCACCGGCCACCCCGGTACGGGTGACGCTCTGGTGCGGCGAAGGCCGCCGGGCTACGGTGCCGCCGTGGACGGTCTGACGGGGCGACAACTCGACGGCATCGCCGAGCTGGCCGGGCTGGCGTCGGCGGCCGGCGTCGAGGTGTGGCTGCGGGGCGGCTGGGCGATGGACTTCCACCTGGGCGAGGTGACCCGGCCGCACGTCGACGTCGACTGGTACTGCTGGCGTGCCGACGCGGAGCGGCTGGCCGGTCTGCTGCGGGCGCACGGCTGGCGGCCAGACCCGAGGATGCCCGTCCACCTGCAGCTCGACCTGGTCCGCGACGACGTCGAGGTGAGCGTCGCGTACCTGGCGCGGGACGCGGCCGGCCGGGTGGTGGTGGGCGCCGGTCAGTGGGCGGGCACCCCGCTGCCCGACGGCATGCTGACCGGTCCGCCCGGCCGGATCGGCCCGCTGGCCGTCCCGGTGATCTCGGTGGCCGCCCAGATCGAGTTCAAGGAGATGTTTCCCGTCTGGATGCCGGGGCGCCCCCGCCGCCCCAAGGACGCCGCCGATCTGGCGCGCCTCCGCGCCGCCGTCGCCGATGCCCCGCCCATGACCGGTTGACGCCCGGGCGACCGGCGAACCGGGCGAGCGGGCACGCCTCGGCGGCCGAGCAACCGGCGGCGGCGCGCCGCGGCGCGGTCCGGTCGTTCGGTGCCACGACGTGCCGCTCCACCTGGTTCGGTCGCGCGTCCGGCACCCGAGTGGGACGAGCCGGCACGAGCCGGTCACGCGGCCGGTGCGCTGCGTCGATCCCGGGTGGGGCGGGTGGCGCGGCGAGGCACAATCGGAGCCATGTCGCGTCGCGCCACCCCCGCCCTGCTCGCCACGGCACTGCTCGCCGCCGGTCTGGTCGGCTGCTCCGCCGACGCCGGTCCGGTCGCCCGCCCGGCCGCTCCCGTCGAGTCGCCGAAGGCGAGCACCCCGGCGCCGCTGGTGCCCGCCGGCACCGCCCCCGAGAAGGCGTTCGCCGTCGGCGTACGACAGCTCGAGCTGAACCGCGACGGGGACCGGCCGCTGCCGGTGACCGTCTGGTACCCGGCGGCCGGAAAGGCCGGCGGGGAGCCGGAGCGCTCGGCGGCGGCGGCCCGGGGGAGGTTTCCCGTCGTCATGTTCAGCCACGGCCTGAACGGGCGGCCGGCCGACTACGAGACGCTGCTGACCCGCTGGGCGGCGGCCGGGTTCGTGGTGGCCGCCCCGACCTTCCCGCACACCGCGCGGGGCGGCGACGGCAACGTGCTCGACGTGCTCAACCAGCCCGCCGACGTGTCGTACGCGCTCACCCAGGTGCTCGCCCTCGACGGCCGCAGCGGCGACCCGCTGCGCGGCCGGCTGGCCACCGACCGGGTGGCCGCGGCCGGGCACTCGGCCGGCGGGGTGACCACGATCGGCCTCTTCACCGCCGGCCGCGACGAGCGGCTGGACGCCGGCGTGGTCTTCGCCGGCACCGCGCTCGGTGTCGGCACCGCCTTCGCGGGCGCCGCCGCGCCGCAGCTCTTCGTGCACGGCGAGGCCGACGAGGTGGTCGAGTACGCCGCCGGCAAGGCCGCCTACGACAAGGTGCCCTGGCCGAAGGCCATGCTGAGCCTGCCGAAGGGCGACCACGGCCGGGCCCTGCTCAGCGACGGCGACGCCCTGCGGGTGGTCTCGGACACCACGGTCGAGTTCCTGCGCTGGTCCCTCTACGGCGACGAGGCCGCCAAGCGCCGCATCCCCACCGACGCCGCCCGCCACGACATCGCCACCCTCGACAACCGCCTCTGAGCGACCGCGCCCGCTCGCCGTGTGGCGGGCGGGCGTGGCCGCCGGGGGCCGTCAGGCGGTGTGGTCGACGACGACCTTGCCGAAGACGTCGCCGGAGTGCAGGCGGGCGAAGGCGTCGGCGACCCGGCTGAACGGGACGACCGTGTCCACCACCGGGCGCACCCCCCGCTCGGCGCAGAACGCGAGCAGGGCGGACAGCTCGTCGGGGGTGCCCATCGAGGTGCCCAGGATCTCCAGCTGCATGGCGAAGACCCGGCGGAGGTTGACCTTCGGCTCGTGCCCGGCGGTCGCGCCGGAGACCACGATCCGGGCCATCGGCGCGGCGGACTTCAGCGAGTGGTCGAAGGTGGCCGCCCCGACCGTCTCGATCACCACGTCGACCCGCTCGGGCAGCCGCGTGCCGGGCTCGACGGCGGTGGCGCCCACCTCGGCGATCCGCTCCCGCTTGGCGGCGTCGCGGCTGGTCGCGTACACCCGCTTGCCCATCGCCGCGGCGAGCGCGACGGCCGCGGTCGCCACGCCGCCCCCGGCGCCCTGGACCAGCACGGCGTCGGCGTCGTCGACCCGGCCCACGGTGGTCAGCATCCGCCACGCGGTCAGCCAGGCGGTCGGCAGGCAGGCCGCGTCCGTCGCCGCCAGGCCCGCCGGCAGCGGCACCAGGTTGGACCGGGGCACGGCGACCCGCTCGGCCAGCGTGCCGGGGAAGTGCTCGGAGAGGATGGAGACGCCGCGCGGGTCGCCCGGGGTGGCGACCACCGGGTAGACGACGACCTCGTTGCCGTCCGGGTCCACGCCGACGGCGTCGCAGCCGAGGATCATCGGCAGTTGCTCCGCGCGCAGCCCCACGCCGCGCAGCGACCAGAGGTCGTGGTGGTTGAGGGAGCTGGCCCGCACCTGCACGGTCACCCAGTCGTCGGCCGGGTGGGTGGGCTCGGGCTGCTCGCCGACGGTGAGCGCGGCGAGCGGGTTGGCGTCGTCGAGGCGGGAGGCGAAGGCGGCACGCATGATCGGCACGGTAACAAGCCGAGCGGCCGACAAGAAGGCTTCCTCCCGGGTCCGAGGGGTGCGGAGGGGCCCTTCCGTGTCGCCCGGGCGAACAGGGAAGGGCCCCTCCGCGTTCAGCGGGTGACGCCGTCGCGGCGGGCGGCCTCGGCGACCGCCTCGGCGACCGCGGGGGCGACCCTGGGGTCGAGCGGGGACGGGACGATCGCCTCGGCGGTGAGCGACTCGGCCACGACGCCCGCGATGGCGTCGGCGGCGGCCACCTTCATGCCGTCGGTGATGCGGGTGGCCCGGGCGTCCAGCGCGCCCCGGAACACGCCCGGGAACGCCAGCACGTTGTTGATCTGGTTCGGGTAGTCGCTGCGGCCGGTGGCGACGACGGCCACGTGCCGGGCGGCCACCTCGGGGTGCACCTCGGGCGTCGGGTTGGCCAGCGCGAAGACGATGCCCCCCGCCGCCATGCCGGCCACCGCCTGCTCCGGGATCTGCCCGCCGGAGACGCCGATCAGCACGTCCGCGCCGCGCAGCGCCTCGGCGATGTCGCCCTCGCGGCCGTCGGCGTTCGTCATCGCGGCCAGCTCGGCCTTCGTGCCGGTCAGCCCGGCCCGGTGCCGGCCGATGATGCCCTTGGAGTCGCAGACCACCACCTGGTCCGGGTCCACGCCGCCGGCGACCAGCATCTTCGTCACCGCCACCCCGGCGGCGCCGGCGCCGCTGACCGCCACCCGCAGGTCGCCGAGCTTGCGGTTGAGCAACGTGGCGGCGTTGCGCAGCGCGGCGAGCACGACGATCGCGGTGCCGTGCTGGTCGTCGTGGAAGACCGGGATGTCCAGGGCCTCGTCGAGCCGGCGCTCCACCTCGAAGCAGCGCGGGGCGCTGATGTCCTCCAGGTTGATCCCGCCGAACGACGGCGCCAGCGCCCGCACCACCGCGACGATCTCGTCCACGTCCTGCGTGTCCAGGCAGACCGGCACGGCGTCGACGCCGGCGAACTGCTTGAACAGCACCGCCTTGCCCTCCATCACCGGCAGCGCCGCGCGCGGGCCGATGTTGCCCAGCCCGAGTACGGCCGAGCCGTCGGTGACGACGGCCACGGTGTGCGCGGCCCAGGTGTAGTCGTCGGCGACGCCCGGGTCGGCGGCGATCGCCTCGCAGACCCGGGCCACCCCCGGGGTGTACGCGAGGGAGAGGTCCTCCCGGCTGGTCAGCGGGACGGTCGAGGCGACGGCCATCTTGCCGCCCCGGTGCAGCCGGAAAACGGGATCAGCGGGGTCCACGATGGACGATGACATGGTGACTCCAGGATCTGTCGAGCAGACGGAGCGGCCGGCGCGGGCGCGAGGTGAGGCGCCCAGCGGCGACACGCGGTGCGGGGGTCACCCGGGCACGCCCCGAGCATAGTGTCGCCCCCGTCACACCGATGTGAGCGGGGTCATAACCGACGCCGACGCACCCGTCCGGGGCGGGGCCAGTAGCGCGCCACCACCCGGCCCCGCACGTCGGCCACCCCGTACGCCCGGGAGTCGTCGGTGACGAGGTCGTTGTCGCCGGCCAGCCACCAGCCGCCGTCCTCGGCGCGGACCGCGCGCTTGACCACAAGCAGCTCGGGGCGGCTGCGGAACACCGCGACCACGACGTCGCCGGGACGGACGGCCCGCCCGCCGGGGCGGACCAGCACCGCGTCGCCGTGCCGCAGCGTGGGCGACATGGACGGACCGGTCACCAGCACGGCGGTCAGCGGCCACCGCAGTCGGGGTGCCCCTGCCGGGTGAGCCGCCCCCATCGGTTTCACCTCCACCCGGCCTCTCGGCACGCGTCCAGGAGTAATGTCGTGTTGGATCATCGCAAACTTCCCATGGAGGATCCTGATGCGACTTCCACGCATCCTTACGCCCCGCGTGACCGCCAGCGCCCACTGCGACCTGCCCTGCGGCGTCTACGACCCGGCCCAGGCCCGGATCGAGGCCGAGTCGGTGAAGGCGATCTGCGAGAAGTACCAGGCCAACACCGACCCGGAGTTCCGCACCCGCGCCATCCTGATCAAGGAGCAGCGCGCCGAGCTGGTGAAGCACCACCTGTGGGTGCTCTGGACCGACTACTTCAAGCCGGCCCACTTCGAGAAGTACCCGCACCTGCACCAGCTGTTCAACGAGGCCACCAAGCTGGCCGGCGCCGCCGGCGCGAAGGGCGGCACCGACCCGGCCAAGGCCGACGAGCTGCTGCAGAAGATCGACGAGATCTCCAAGATCTTCTGGGAGACCAAGAAGGCGTGAGCCTCGCCGGTCCACCGACGATCCGGCCGGCACGTCCCGGGGACGTGCCGGCCGTCGTCGCCATGGTGCACGAGCTGGCGGCGTACGAACGCGCCGCCGACGAGTGCCACCTCACGGAGGAACAGCTCACCGCCGCCCTGTTCGCGACTGCTCCAGGTCTCGGCGCGGCGTCAGACGCGCCGAGCTGGAGCAGTCGTAGCCCGGCCCCGGCGCTCTACGGGCACGTGGCCGTCGACGCCGACGACGAGCCGGTGGGCTTCGCACTGTGGTTCCTCAACTTCTCCACCTGGGCCGGGGTGCACGGCATCTACCTGGAGGACCTCTACGTCCGCCCGGCCGCCCGGGGCACCGGCGCGGGGCGGCTGCTGCTGGCGACCCTCGCCGCGATCTGCGTGGAGCGGGGCTACCAGCGGCTGGAGTGGTGGATGATCGACTGGAACCCGGCCGCCGGCTTCTACGCCTCGATCGGCGCGCGGCAGATGTCCGAGTGGGTCCCCTACCGGCTCAGCGGGGACGCCCTGGCCGGCCTGGCCGCGCAGGCACGTGGCGGCCCCCACACGTCCGGGCGACCGAGCGGGTAGAGTCCCCGACCGGGGGGATGAGTGGTGACTCAACTGACCGGGCAGCCGACGACCGACGACGACGTCGTGCACCTCACCGTGCCCGCGGACGGGGGCTACCTCGGGGTGTTGCGTACCGCCACCGCCGGGCTCGCGGCGCGGCTCCAGTTCGCCCTCGACGAGATCGAGGACCTGCGCATCGCCGTGGACGAGGCGTGCGCCATGCTGCTCGCCATCGCCACCCGCGACGCCGAACTCGACTGCCGCTTCGCGGTCACCGACGACGCGCTCACCGTCGAGGTGACGGTGCCGACCGTCCGGGGCGCCACGCTGCCGGCGGAGTCGTCGTTCGCCTGGAAGGTGCTCACCGCGCTCACCACGTCGGCGTCCGCGAGCGCCGCCGACGGCCGGGCCACCATCTCGCTGCTCACCCGGCGCGCCTCCGGGTACTGAGCCGACCGCCCCCGGCGGTGCGCCGCCGGGCGCTCCGGCGCCCTCGGGGCGTCACTCGAAGCCGAGGGCCCGCGTGGTCGGGGTGCTCACCAGCAGCGCGGTGACGCCGAGACCGAGCGCCATCAGCGGTACGCCGAGCCAGGCCACCCCGCCCTGGACCATGAACCACCCCACCGGCAGCAGCATGAGCTGGAGCACGATCGCCGGGGCGCGGGCGCCCGCCCGGCGCCGGGCCAGCGCGCCGCCGAGCGCCCAGAGCGCCGCCGCCGCACCGAGCGCGAACGCGGTCACCAGCAACGCCGAGGTGAGGTCGGTGGTGGTGGCGGTGAGATCGGCCCAGACCAGCCACGCGGCAACCAGCCCCACGGCGACCGCCTCGCCCCGCAGCAGCCGGACCGCCCAGCGGAGGGTGACGGGAATCGGGTCCGAGTCGATGGTCACGCGCGCCACGATACCCGGGCTACCGCGCGGTACAGTGCCGCCCATGCGGGCCGTCCTGGTGGTCAACCCGAAGGCCACCACCACGAGCGAGCGCAGCCGGGACGTGCTGGTCCGGGCGCTGCGCAGCGAAGTCGACCTCTCCGTGCGCTACACCCGCCGGCGCGGGCACGCGACCGACCTCGCCCGGGAGGCGGCCCAGGAGGGCGTGGACGTCGTCGTCACGCTCGGTGGCGACGGCACGGTCAACGAGGTGGTCAACGGCCTGATGACGGCCGAGCCGCCGACCATGCCGGGTGCCGCCTCGCCGGCCGAGCGGCTGCCCGCCCTGGCGACCGTGCCCGGAGGCTCGACCAACGTCTTCGCCCGGGCGCTCGGCCTGCCCCGGGACTGGCCAGACGGGGCCAGCATGATCCTGGAGGGCCTGCGGCTGGGCCGGTACCGGACCATCGGGCTCGGCCGCGCCGACGACCGCTACTTCACCTTCTGCGCGGGCTTCGGCGTCGACGCGGCGGTCATCCACCGGGTGGAGCAGGCCCGCCGGCGGGGTCGGGTCTCCACCCCCGCGCTCTACTTCCGCGCCACGGTCGCCCAGTACTTCCTCAACTCCGACCGACGGCATCCGGCGATCAGCCTGGAGCGGCCGGGCGAGCCGGCGGAGGGCGAGCTGGCCACGGTCATCATCCAGAACACCGCGCCGTGGACGTACCTGGGCGACCGGGAGGTCAACCCGAACCCGGAGGCGTCGTTCGACCTGGGCCTGGACGTGCTGGCGTTGCGGCAGCTCCGGGTCGCCAGCACGACACGGACGGTGACGCAGTTCTTCGCCCGGACGCCCGACCCGCACGGTCGCCAAGTGCTGCGGCTGCACGACGTCGCGGAGTTCACCCTGCTCTCGGCCCGCCCGCAGGCGTTCCAGCTCGACGGCGACTACCTCGGCGAGCGGGAGAAAGTCAGATTCACATCCATTCCCGCCGCACTGAGAGTAATCTGCTAGGTCTCGGGTACTGCCGTAGGTCGACGCGGCGACGACCGCACCGACCGGAGCGGCCGCCACACCGAGAGGCAGGTGCCGGAAATGTCAGCAATGTCACGCGGACTGTACTATATTGATCCTCGGCTGTGGTACGCCGGGTAACCGGGAAGACGCCGGAATCCGGACAAATGGGTTGTGGGCTTGCTCACCGCCTGGAGTTTTTCCGAGCGCCACCCTTGACATCCCGAGCGTTCGTGAAAGTATTCACAAGCGAACTTGAGTTACCGGGACATTGCCTGGATATGCTCGGCAGGTTGAGCTGTTCCAGCAGGTCCGCGGGGCCAACAACAGCCTGCTCACGCACTGCCGAATAAGCGGACGCGAACCGTCACCGTCGGCGCTGCGGATGCATATAGGAAAAGCACCAAAGCAATATCTGCCACCCACCCAGAATGAGGAGTGTTGCCGCCATGGACTGGCGTCACCATGCTGTCTGCCGCGACGAGGACCCGGAGCTGTTCTTCCCGATCGGGACGTCCGGACCGGCTCTCCTGCAGGTCGAGCAGGCCAAGGCCGTCTGCCGGCGCTGCTCCGTGACCGACCAGTGCCTGCAGTGGGCGCTGGAGTCCGGTCAGGACGCTGGCGTCTGGGGCGGGATGAGCGAGGAGGAGCGGCGCGCCGTGAAGCGCCGCGGTGGCCTCCGGGTGCTGCGCGCTCACTCCGCCTGATCCCACGCACCACAGCTGCACGCCCCGGCCGGGTCCGCCCGCCGGGGCGTCTCGCTGTCCGCACCCCGCTCACGTACCCACCGGGGCGCCATTCCGATCACGGGCGGGCCGTGACCCCGGCCACCCCGGCGGCGGCGTCGACGCGCCGCAGGACCAGGTCGGCCAGCTCCGGGGCGTCGGTCAGCGGGGCGGACACCGCCACCGCGCCGGCGTCCCGCGCCGCCCCGGCCACGGCGTCGTGGAAGAGGCCGGGAGCCAGGAAGTAGGCCGACACCGCCACCCGCCGGGCGCCCCGGGCACGTAGCCGGGCCACCGCCGCCTCGACGGCCGGCGGGGCGGCCGAGGCGTACGACACCCGGGTGGGCACCCCGAAACCGGCGCGCAGCGCGGCGGCCACCCGCCCCACCGAACCGCGCGCCCGGGCGTCCCTCGTGCCCGCGGCGGCGAGCACCAGCCCGTCGAACCGCCCCGGCTCCGCCTCGCCCAACCGCCGGCGCAGGCCGGCCAGCAGCCCGCCGTCGACCTCGCCGTCGGCGGGGCCGAGCACGGCGGTCACCCGCACCGCGATCGGCGGCCCCGCCGCGCGGGCCGCCGCCACCGCCGCCGGGATGTCCACCCGCCGGTGGTACGCGGCGGTGAGCAGCAGCGGCACCAGCACCGCCCGGGGATGCCCGGCGCCGGCCAGGTCCCGCAGCACCGCGGCCGGTCCCGGCGCGGTGTGGTCCAGCCAGCTCGCCAGCACCGGCGTGCCGGGCCGGGCCGTCGACACCGCCCGGGCCAGCGCCAGGGTCGCCTCGGCGGCCCGCGGATCCCGGCTGCCGTGGGCGACCAGGACCACGGGGTCGGCCGCCCCCCACGGCCCGGGCGCCCCCGGTGCGGGAGCGGCCGGGCCCGGCCCGGTCAGACGTGCAGGCCGCACTCGGTCTTCTCGAACATGGCCCACCGGCCGGCCCGCGGATCCTCCCCCGCCTTCGTGCGGCGGGTGCAGGGCCAGCAGCCGATCGAGCCGTAGCCCTGCCGGAACAGCTCGTTCACCGGCACGTTCCAGCGGGCGACGTAGGCGTCCACGTCCGCCTGCCTCCAGGCCGCGATCGGGTTGACCTTGACCTTGCCCCGGCGGGCGTCGAAGGTCACCACCGGCGTGTTCGCCCGGGTCGGCGACTCGTCCCGGCGCAGCCCGGCGGCCCAGGCGTCGTACCCGGCCAGCGCCCGCTCCAGCGGCTCGACCTTACGGAGCTGGCAGCAGTCGTCGGGGGACTTGTTGAACAGCCGGGGGCCGTACTCGCCGTCCTGCTGGCCGACGGTCAGCCGCGGCCGGATCGACCGGACGTTCACCGGCAGCGTCCTGGCCACCTCGTCGCGGACCTTCAGCGTCTCGGGGAAGTGCAGACCGGTGTCGAGGAAGACCACGTCCACCCCGGGGGCGACCCGGGAGACCAGGTGGGCCAGCACGGCGTCGGCCATCGAACTGGTGACGCAGAACCGGTCGCCGAAGGTCGCGGTCGCCCAGCGGGCGATCTCCAGCGCGGGCGCGCCCTCCAACTCCCGCCCGGCCTCCTCGGCCAGCGCGCGCAGCTCGTCCGGGGCGCGACGCGCCGGGTCGGCCGGCTTCGGGCCGCCGACGCCGACCAGGCCCAGGCCCGCCGCGGAGACGAGGCCCGACGGGTCGCCCGTGCCCCCGCTCACCGGGCCACCGCCCGGCCGAGCAGGCCGGTGAACCTCACCGAGAACACCCGGGCGCAGGCGTGGCACTCCCAGGCGCCGTGGCCGGCCTCGCTCGGCCGCAGGTCCTCCTCGCCGCAGTAGGGGCAGTACAGCGGCGCGGAACGGGTCTCGCTCATCGGAGTTCCTCCTCGTCGACCCTGATCACCCAGTTGGCGAACGTCTCGCCGGCTTCCCGCCCGGCCAGGTAGCGCCGGGCGAGGCGTTCCACGTACTCCGGAAGCTCCTCGGCGGTGGTCTTCAGGCCGCGCAGCTTGCGGCCGAAGCCGGCGGTCTGCCCCTCGGCCATGCCGAGCCCGCCGCCGAGGTGGACCTGGAAGCCCTCCACCTGGCGACCGTCCGGGCCGACCACCAGCTGGCCCTTCAGGCCGATGTCGGCGACCTGCGTGCGGGCGCAGGCGTTGGGGCAGCCGTTGAGGTGGATGGAGATGTCGGCGTCGAAGTCGCGCAGCCGCTCCTCCAGCCGGGCCACCAGCTCCTCGCCCCGGGCCTTGGTCTCGACGATGGCCAGCTTGCAATACTCGATGCCGGTGCACGCCATGGTGCCGCGCCGCCAGGCCGACGGCTGCGCCTCCAGGCCGATCCCCCGCAGCGCCCGCACCAGCGAGTCGGTCCGCTCCGGCGCCACGTCCAGCACCAGCAGCTTCTGGTACGGGGTGAGCCGCACCCGGTCGCTGCCGTGCGTCTCGACGACGTCGGCCAGCCGGGCGAGCTGCCCGCCGGAGACCCGCCCGACCACCGGGGCGGCGCCGACGTAGTTGCGCCCGTCACGCTGCGGGTGCACGCCGATGTGGTCCACCGGCCTGTCGGGCAGCCGCGGGGCCGGCCCGTCGAGCAGGGCGCGGCCCAGGTACTCCTTCTCCAGCACCTCGCGGAACTTCGGCACGCCCCAGTCGGCGACGAGGAACTTCAGCCGTGCCCGGTTGCGCAGCCGGCGGTAGCCGTAGTCGCGGAAGATGCCGACCACGCCGGCCCAGACGTCCGGCACCTCGGCCAGCGGCACCCAGACGCCGAGCCGCTGGGCCAGCATCGGGTTCGTGGACAGCCCGCCGCCCACCCAGACGTCGAAGCCCGGGCCGTGGTCCGGGTGGTCCACGCCGAGGAACGCGATGTCGTTCGCCTCGTAGGGCGTGTCGACCAGCCAGGAGATGGAGGTCTTGAACTTGCGCGGCAGGTTGGAGAACTCCTTGTCGCCGACGTACCGGCGGACGATCTCGTCGACCGCCGGCGTCGGGTCGACCAGCTCGTCGCGCGCCACGCCGGCCACCGGGCTGCCCAGCACGACCCGGGGGCAGTCGCCGCACGCCTCGGTGGTCTGCAGGCCGACGGACTCCAGCCGACGCCAGATCTCCGGCACGTCCTCGACCCGGATCCAGTGGTACTGGATGTTCTGCCGGTCGGTGATGTCGGCGGTGTCCCGGGCGAACTCGCGGGAGATCTCCGCGACCACCCGCAGCTGCGCCAGGCTGAGCTCGCCCCCGTCCACCCGGACCCGGAGCATGAAGAACTCGTCCTCCAGCTCGTGCGGCTCCAGCACGGCCGTCCGGCCGCCGTCGATGCCCGCCTTGCGCTGGGTGTAGAGGCCCCACCAACGGAACCGGCCGCGCAGATCCTGCGGATCGATCGAGGCGAACCCGTGGTGGGCGTAGATGTTCTCGATCCGGGCCCGCACGTTCAGCGGGTCGTCGTCCTTCTTGATCCGCTCGTTGGCGTTGAGCGGCTCGCGGTGACCGAGTGCCCACTGGCCCTCGCCGCGCGGGCGGCGCGGGGCCCGGGCCGGTCGGGGGGCCGTCGGGTCACCGGCCCGGGCCGGGATGCTGCTGACCGCCATGGCGGCGTCCTCCGTTGTCTGGGGTGCCTCGTGACGCGCGGGCGCGGCGGCCGGCCCGTCGAAACGGGCTGGGGACAACGGTGTCGGAACAGCCGGCGCGGGGGCGCGCCCGAGACAGATTGGTCGGGCGTCGTCAGTGGGCCGGACAGATGGCGCTGCGCACGCGGCCGTAGTCGACGTGGCGGCGGGCCACGAAGCGGCGGACGACGGCGGCGGTCATGGAGTCATGCTGCCACACCGGGTGGGGGCCGGCCAACGAGCGCGTGCGTGATCCCACATCACGGGCGACGCGCCCGGGAACGACGCCGGCGACTGATCCGTGGACCGGCACAACGGCACGGCCCGGCTGTGTGACGCTGCGATATGTGACCGGTTCTTCTGATTTGTCTGCCGGCGGTCCGGGCCGGCTGACCGCGCCGCCGCCCGCCGGCGACGCGCCCGGCGGGCCGGTCCGCGCCCCCCGCCTGGTCTGGGTCGGCCCGACGCTGGCCACCCTGGCCGTCGTGCTGACCGGGATCGGCCACGCGCAACCGTGGCGCGACGAGTTGGCCACCTGGAGCGCGGCGACCCGGTCACCCGGGGACCTGGTCCGGCTCGCCGGCACCATCGACGCCGCGACCGGCCCCTACTACCTGTTCATGCACGCCTGGGTGGCACTCGCGGGCGACTCGGTCGCCGCGCTGCGGCTGCCCGCCGCGCTGGCCATGGCCGCCACCGCCGGGTTGACCGCCGTACTCGGGCAGCGGCTGGCCGGCACCCGGGCGGGGCTGATCGCCGGGCTGCTCCTCGCGGTGCTCCCGGGCACCTCGCGGTACGGCCAGGAGGCGCGCCCGTACGCGCTGGCCGCGTTCTTCGCGGTGCTGGCGACCCTGCTCCTGGTCGAGGCGCTGGCCCGGCCGGGGTGGCCCCGCTGGGCCGCGTACGCCGCCGCCGTGGCCGCCCTCGGGCTCACCCACCTGGTCGCGCTCACCCTGCTCGCCGCGCACGCGGTGGCGGTGCTCGCCGCCCACCGCGAGGGCCCGCCGAGCCGCCCGCTGCGCTGGGCGCTCGCCCTGGTGCCGGCCGCGCTGCTGGTGACCCCGCTGGTGCTGCTGGCCAGGGGCCAGCGGTCCCGGCAGCTCGACTGGGTGGACACGGTCCGGCTGACCGACCTGACGGCGCTGCCGGGCGGGGTGGCGCAGAGCGGCGTGGTGGGCGGGCTGCTGGTGGGGTTGGCGGCGCTCGGGGCGGCCGGGCTCGGCCGGCGCGCCCTGCTGCCCGGGTGCGCCGTGCTGCTGCCGGTGCTGCTGCTCTTCGCCGCCGGCGCCGTCGTGCCCCTCTGGGTGTCCCGCTACCTGTTCTTCGTCGTGCCGTTCGGCTGCCTGCTGGCCGGCGCGGCGCTCGCGACGGTGCCGCTGCCGCCCGCGTTGGCCGTGGTGGCCCTGGCCGGGCTGCTCGGCCTGCCCGACCAGGCGGCGCTGCGGCGGACGCACGAGTGGCCACGCAGCGCCGCGGTCGACTACCGCGGGGCGGCCCGGGTCGTCGCCGGCGGCCAGCGGCCGGGGGACGCCGTCGTCTACTCGCCCCGCGAGAGCTGGCTCTTCCTCGACCTCGGCCTCAACTACCACCTGGGCGACCGCCGCCCCCGGGACGTGCTGGCCACCGAGGAGCAGGCCCGTCGGGGCGACCTGTGGGCCGCCGAGTGCACCCGGCCGACCGAGTGCCTGGCCGGCGCGCAGCGGGTCTGGCTGGTCGTGGCCGGCCGCCGCGACGACCCGCTGGCCGCCGTGCCGGGCGCCAAGGGCGACGCGCTGCGCGCCGGCTACACCGTCGAACGGGTCTGGCACCGCCCCGGCCTGACGGTCGCGCTGCTCACCCGCTGACCCGCCCCGGGCCCGCGGGTCCGCGCCGGCCTGCCGCCGCGTCGCCGCCGCCGGCACCGGCGGGGACGTGTGGCGCGGCGGCGGGGCGACGACGGTGACCGGGCCCGCCCCGCGGGGTCTGCCGGTGTTGGCGGCCGGGGACCCGGAGGCGCGGGATCCGGAGGATCCGACGCCGTTTGGCGGGTCAGCCGGCGGCGCGGCCCTCCGGGGCGCTGCGGGCCAGCGGCACGACGAGCGTCGCCTCGGTGCCGCCGTTCGCGCCGTCGCGCAGTTCGATCGTGCCGCGCAGCTCGCCGGTCACCAGCGCCCGGACGATCTGCAGACCGAGGTTGCCGCCCCGCTCGGCGTCGAAGTCCGGCGGCAGCCCGCGCCCGTTGTCGGTCACCGAGACGTGCAGCATCTTCCGGAACCGGTGCGCCGACACCACCACCTCGGGCACGGCGCCGACCGCGCCGGCCGCGTCCGGCGCGGTCACCGCGTCCGCGGCCGGCGGGAAGCCGTGCTCGACGGCGTTGAGCAGCAGCTCGTTGAGGACCATCACCAACGACGTGGCGACCTCGGCGGGAAGCACCCCGAAGCTCCCCGTCCGCCGCATCCCGACCGTCGACTCGGCCGCCGCCACCTCGGTCGCCGCGCTGGCCACCCGGTCCACGATGCCGTCGAACTCGACCGCCTCGTCGCTGGACAGGGAGAGGGTCTCGTGCACCAGCGCGATGGAGGCGACCCGGCGTACCGATTCCTCCAGGGCGACCCGGGCCTCCGGCATGGCCACCCGGCGGGCCTGGAGGCGCAGCAGGGCGGCGACGGTCTGGAGGTTGTTCTTCACCCGGTGGTGGATCTCCCGGATGGTGGCGTCCTTGGTGATCAGGGCGCGGTCGCGGCGGCGTACCTCGGTGATGTCCCGGACCAGCACCAGCGCGCCGATCGGCACCCCGGCGGGCATCAGCGGCAGCGCCCGGGTGAGCATCGTGGCGCCGCGGGCGTCGATCTCCCGACGGGGCGGCGCCTCGCCGCGCAGGGCGGCGAGGATGCCGTTCGCCGCGTCCGTCCCCTCCAGCGGGTCGCCGGCCAGCCGGCGGTGCAGCGCCGCCAGGTCCTCGCCCACCAGGTGCGAGGCGTAGCCGAGCCGCCGGTACGCCGACTGCGCGTTCGGGCTGGCGTAGGTGACCTTGCCGCCGGCGTCGAGCCGGACCAGCCCGTCGCCGACGCGGGGCGCCGAGGTGGTCTCCCCCGGGTGGCGCGGCGGCGGGAAGGTGCCGTCGGCGATCATCTGCGCCAGGTCGTCGGCGGTGGTGAGGTAGTTCAGCTCCAGCTGGCTCGGGGTGCGCGCGGTGGAGAGGTTGGTGTCCCGCCCGACCACGGCGACCACCTCGCCGGCCTCGCCGTCGGTCGTGCGCAGCCGGACCGGGATCGCCTCGTGCCGCGCGGGCACGTCGCCGTACCAGACCGGGTCGCCCTCCCGCCAGATCCGGCCCTGCCGGTGGGCCACCTCCAGATGGGCCACCTCCGGCCCGCCGACGATCCGCCCCACCTGGTCGTCCAGGTACGCGGTGGGGGCGGTCGTCGGCCGGACCTGGGCGACGCAGAGGTACGTCCCGTCACCGTCCACGGGCACCCAGAGCAGCAGGTCGGCGAAGGACAGGTCGGACAGCAACTGCCAGTCGCCGGCGATCCGGTGCAGGTGGTCGATGTCGGCCGGACGGAGGAGGGTGTGCTCCTCGGCGAGGTCGCGCAGCGTGGACACGCTGACCAGCGTGCCACGCCGGGCGTCACATCGTCGCGGTGACCTTCTTCAGCCCCCGCGGCGCGTCCGGGTCCTCGCCCCGGGCCAGCGCCAGCGCCAGCGCCAGGCGCTGCAGCGGCAGGATGTCCAGCAGCGGTGCGTACCGCTCGTCGACCTCGGGGACGGCCATCCGGGTGGCGCCCTCGACGTCGGCGGAGCCGACCACCACCACGTCGGCGCGGCGCTCGCCGAGCCGGGGCAGCACCTCGCCCATCGACCGGCCGCCCGGCCCGGAGCCGACCACGGCGAGCACAGGCACGTCGGGGTCGGTCATGGCGAGCGGGCCGTGCAGCAGGTCGGCGCCGGAGAACGCCAGCGCCGGCAGGTAGGAGGTCTCCATCAGCTTCAGCGCGGCCTCGCGGGCGGTCGGGTACGCGTACCCCCGGCCGGTGGTGACGAGCTGGCCGGCGAACCGGTAGCGGGGCGCGAGCTGGGCCGGGGTGGGGTCGTCCAGGGTGCGGGCGGCCAGCTCGGGCAGGGCGGCGAGCGCGTCGCGCTCGTCGGCGGGCAGCGCGCCGTCGCCGGCCCGGATGCCCTCGACGAGCATCAGCAGGGCGAGCAGCTCGGCGGTGTACGTCTTGGTGGCGGCCACCGCGCGCTCGTGCCCGGCGGCGATGTCGACGCTCAGCTCGGCGACGTCGGCCAGCGGGGAGTCGGGCGCGTTGGTGACGGCCAGGGTCAGCGCGCCCGAGGCGCGGGCGGTGCGCAGCACCTCGGCGAGGTCCGGCGAGCCGCCGCTCTGGCTGACGCCGACGACCAGCGCGTCGGAGAGGTCCGGCCGGGCGCCGTAGACGGTGACGGCGCTGGGCGAGGCGAGCCCCGCGGGCAGGCCGAGCCGGATCTCGGTCAGGTACGCCCCGTAGAGGGCGGCGTGGTCGGAGGTGCCCCGGGCGGTGAAGACCACGTGCCGGGGTCGGCGCTCCGCGATGACCGCCGCCACCCGGGCGATCGGCCCGGCGTGTTCGGCGGAGAGCAGCCGGGCGTAGCCCGCCGGCTGCTCGTCGATGTCGGCGGCCATGCCAGCCCCTGCACGCGTCACGGAAACTCCTCCCACTGCGCGGTTGCCGCGCGTTTCCTGCTCAGTCTTGCATCTTTGATCTGATCAGAGCAATCGAACGAGCAGGAGTGCGCAGTTGATCACCGCGTCGGTGCAACATCACCTAGGCTTGCCCGGCCCACCGGAGCACCGACGAGTGAGAGGACGCCGTGGCCGAGGACGACCGGGCGCTGCCCGCGGCGGAGGAACTTGCCCTCGCCCGGCTCGCCATGGACTCCGGCGACCTGGAGCACGCGGCCGGGCACGTCGCCGCCGCGCTCGCCCAGGCCCCGACCCTGCCCGAGGTGCACGAGACGCTCGCCCGGCTCGCCGCCGCCGACGGCGCCGGCGGCGCCGGCGGCGTGGACCTCTTCCCGCTGCACCACCACGCCTTCGTCGGCGCCGTGGTCGCCCGCGCCCACCTGCTGGCCGCCGCCGGCCGGCCCGCCGAGGGGCTGGACCTGCTGGTCGCCGCGACCGGGCACGCCCCGGGGGCGGACTGGGCCGGCGTGCCCTGGGTGACCGCGCCGGAACTCGCCGAACGCCTCGAACCGGACCGGACCGCCCGCATCCTGATGCAGGTCTGCGCCGCCGTGCCCGACCCGGCGCCCCGGGCCGACCGGGCGGCGCTGGCCCCCTACCTGGCGCTGGCCCGCAACGCGGTCACCGTCCACGCCGAGCACGGCCTGCTGCTGGGCGCGGCGTCCGCGCTGGCCCGGCGGGTCGGCGAGGTCGCCCTGGCGGTCCGCTGGGCCGCCCGGGGCGTACGCGCGGAGCCGTCGAAGATCGGCGAGGTGTGGCTCGGGTACGCGTACCGCAGCGCCGGCCGCACCCGGGAGGCGCTGGCGGCACTCGGCCGCGCCGTCGCGCACGACCCCGACGACCTCGCCGTGTACGCCGACATCGCCGGCACCCTCGCCGACATCGGGCGGCTCGACGAGGCGCTCGACTGGATCGACCGGGCCCTCGCCCGGGATCCCACCTTCGACTGCGCCGTGCACACCGCTCACCGGCTGCGGCACCAGCGCGACGGCGACGTGGCGCACCTGGTCGCGCTCGCCGACTTCGTGCAGGACCACCCGGACGACTCGCACGAGCACGGCGACCTGGCCGAGTGCTGCCGCAGCCGGGCCTGGCTCGGGCAGGTGACCCCGGCGGCCGGGGCGGTGGTGGACGCGCTGCGTCAGGCCGTCGCCGACGACCACGGCGGGGTCGGCGCCGCCGTGCTGCTGGAGTCACCCGCGCCGCCGAGCGCACTGCGTACCGTCGCCACGGCCGTGCCGGCGCTGCGGGTCGAGGTGGCCGGCGTGCCGGAGCCGGACCCGCGCGAGCCCCGGCGGGCGGACGCCCGGCGGATCTGGCGCTGGGACGGGACGACGGTCGCGCCCGCGGTGCCGGCGCCCTCGGCGGAAGCGACCGCGCGGCTGCGGCAGCTCGCCCACCCGGCGTGGCCGCACCCCCCGGCGGCGTACGACGCGGCGGTGGGCCTGGCCACCCTGGACCTGGCCGACCTGGTCGGCCTGCTGGCGCACCCGCCGGACGCGCCGTCCACCGCGCTGGGGCGGGTGCTGGGGCAGGACCCCTCGCTCTGGGTGCGCTGCGTCCAGGTGTGGGCCTGCCTCGGCCTGCTGCACCACCGCACGGACGAGCCGTGGGCGACCTCGACCCGCCGCCGGGTGCTGCTGGACCTGGTCTGGGGCGTCGAGGACTGGATCACCGAGGCGTCGCTGTTCGCCATGGTGACCGCCGCCTGGGTCGACCCGGCGGTGCGCCCCGACGTGGCGCGGGTGGTGGCCGAGCGGCTGGCCGACGTCGCGGCGGTGGCGCGGCTGCGCCCGGTGCCCGTCGCGGTGTCCCTGGCCCACCTGGCCCTGGCGACGCCGGCCCTGGACGCGGAGACGACGGCCCTGGCGACCTCCCTGGTCGCCAGGGCCGTGGTGCCCCGCCCCCGCTCCGGCCTGCGCCGCCTCTGGCACCGCCTCACCGGCCCCTTCCGACGGCCCTGAAGCGGGTCAGGCGACGGGCGCCTTGCCCAGGGCGGCCTCGGCCTGGCCCTCGCCGGCGCCCTGCGGGGCCGGCGGCTCGTTGGCGGTCCGCAGCGGGATCTCCTTGATGAACCAGGCCAGCACCGGAACCGCCACGGTGAACAGCACCGCCCACCAGAAGACGTGCGAGATCGCGTCGGCGAGGCCACCGAGCACCAGCTCCCGCGCCTGCGCCGGCAGGTCCTTGAGCTCCGCCAGGTCCATCGCGGCACCGGCCTCGCCGCCGCCGCTGAACGCGCCGCCGGCCGGGGAGTCGGCCAGCCGGTTGGCGAAGATCGCGCCGAACAGCGAGATGCCGAACGAGCCGCCGATCGAGCGGAAGAACGTGGCGGCGCCGCTCGCCGCGCCCAGGTCCTTCTGCGCCACGCTGTTCTGCGCGATGAGCATCGAGGTCTGCATGAGGAAGCCCATGCCGACGCCGAGCACGATCATGTAGAGCGAGGACTCCAGCTTGCCGGTGTGCACGTCGAGCAGGGTCAGCAGCGCCATGCCCGCGGTCATCACCACGCCGCCCACGATCGGGTAGATCCGGTACCGCCCGGTCTTCGTGATCGCGCGACCGACCACCAGCGAGACCACCAGCATGCCGAACATCAGCGGAAGCAGCAGCAGCCCGGAGTTCGTCGCCGAGGCGCCCTGCACGGTCTGCTGATACAGCGGCAGGAAGTTCATCGCGCCGAACATCGCGAAGCCGAGCAGGAAGCCGATCACGGAGATCAGCGCGAAGTTGCGGTTGGCGAAGAGCCCGAGCGGCAGGATCGGTTCGGCGGCCCGCCGCTCGACCAGACCGAAGACCACCAGCGCGACCGCGGCGAGCGCGGCCAGGCCGAGGATCTGCGGCGACACCCACGCGTACTCGTTGCCGCCCCAGGTGGTGACGAGCACGATCGCGGTGATGCCGACCGAGAGCAGCCCGGCGCCGAGCCAGTCGATCCGGTGTTCGGTGCGGTACTTCGGCAGGTGCATGGTCGTGGCGAGGACCAGCAGCGCGACGCCGCCCAGCGGCAGGTTCACGTAGAACGCCCAGCGCCAGGAGAGGTGGTCGGTGATGAAGCCGCCGACCAGCGGGCCGGCCACCATCGCGATGGCCATGATGCCGGCGATCATGCCCTGGTAGCGGCCCCGCTCCCGGGGCGGCACCAGGTCGCCGATGATCGCCATCACGCCGACCATCAGGCCGCCGGCGCCGAGGCCCTGCACCGCCCGGAAGGCGATCAGCTCGACCATGCCGTCGCCCGGCCCGCCGAACAGGTCGGAGCCGGCCATCCCGCACAGCGCCGAGCCGACCAGGAAGACGACCACCGAGGTGAGGAAGACGGACTTGCGCCCGTAGAGGTCGCCGAGCTTGCCCCAGATCGGCGTCGAGACCGTGGTGCCCAGCACGTACGCCGTCACCACCCAGGTGAAGTGGTCGAGCCCGCCGAACTCGCCCACGATCCGCGGTAGCGCCGTGCTGACGATCATGTTGTCGAGCATCGCCAGCATCATGGCGATCATCAGGCCGAAGAGCACGACCCGCACGTTGGGTCGTGCCGGTTCCTGGCTTGCCTGCGTCATGGGTAAGCTCCCCCGAGATGTGCCGCACTTACTTGCCGCCCGGCCAGTTAACTTACTAGCCGCACGGTAAGTTTGGCGGCAGGACCGGTCAAGCGAATTGGGTGGCACACGTGAGGGAGAGCACAGGCGGCACGCGGGAGCGCATCAAGTCCGTCGCGCTGGAGCTCTTCACCGAGCAGGGGTACGAGAAGACCTCGCTGCGCGAGATCGCCGAACGGCTGAACGTGACGAAGGCCGCGCTCTACTACCACTTCAAGAGCAAGGACGAGATCGTCAGCAGCGTCGTCGAGGACCGGCTGGAACTGATGGACGACCTCATCGCCTGGGCCGAGTCGCAGCCGGCGAGCCGCGACACCCGGCGCGCCGTGATCGGCCGGTACGCCGACGCCATGTTCGCCGGCGACGTGCCGTCGGTGATGCGGTTCTTCGAGCAGAACCAGACCGTGCTGAAGAGTCTCGCCGCCGGGCAGCAGATGCGCGGCCGGATGCTGCGGCTGGCCGAGGTGCTCTGCCGGGGAGACGACTCGCCCGCCGCGCAGCTCCGCGCGATCCTGTCGATCTTCGCCGTGCACAGCAGCTGGTTCGCGATCCGCACGCCGGGCATCACCGACACGGAGCGCAGGACGCTCGCGCTGGAGATGGCCGACGAGCTGCTCGCCCCCATCGGGACCGGGCGCGACGCCGCCGCGACGGAGGCGCCCTGACGCCCGCCGGCCCCGACGACACGCCGGCCCGGCCCGGCCCGGTCCGGATCAGGCGCCGGTGAGCTCCAGCCGGAGGGCGAGCAGTTCCACCCCGGCCAGGGGCGACCAGTCCAGCTCCGGCACGCGCACGAAGCCCCGGCGCCGGTAGAGCCGCTGGGCGGAGGCGGCGAAGCCGTGGCGGACGCAGATCATCACCGCCGAGCAGCCCAGCTCGGTCGCCCGGGACACGCACGCCTCGACCAGGGCCGCGCCGACGCCCCGGCCCTGCGCGGCCGGGTCCACGGCCAGCATCCGGAACTCCGCCTCGCCCGTCCCGGACAGCTCCGCGTACCGGGTGCCGGGGAGGACGAACGTCACCGATCCGAGCACCGCGCCGGTCTCCTGGTCGGCGGCGACGAGGACCTCGCCGTGCTCCGACCGGACCGCCACGTCGGCGAGCACGGCGGCGTAGCCGTGCTCGCCCTTGAGCTGGCCGTCGGCCTCGTACGCGGCGACCGTCAGCCGGGCCACCGCCGCGAAGTCGGCCGGCCCGGCCCGCCGCACCGAGAGGCCGGTCAATCGATCACCGCGATGAGGTCGCCGTCCTGCACGACGTCACCCTCGTTGACCGCGAGCTGCTTGACGACGCCGTCGGACTCGGCGACGACCGGGATCTCCATCTTCATCGACTCCAGGATCACCAGCGTGTCCCCCTCGGACACGGTGTCCCCGGCCGACGCGACGACCTTCCAGACGTTCGCCACCATCTCGGCGCGGATCTCCTCGGCCATCTCCACGGCCCCTTCTCTCGCGTGTTGCCTGCCGACGTATCCAATCATGCGGACGCCCCGCGGCGGGTGTGGAGCGGTCGCGTCCGGATGATCCACTGTCGGGTCGGGCGGGCCGCGGCTTCCCGCCCGGCCGGGGGTGCGGCGACGCGGCGAGGCGGCCGGCGTGTCGCGCGGCGCGCGTACGGCCGGCCGCCCCGGCGCACCACGGCGGGTGCCGGCAGCACTAGCATCAGCGGGTCGGACCCGGCGCCGGGAGGACCGGTGCGTGCACCGGCGCCGAGGTCGTGCGCAGGCGGATCCGACCATCACGAGGAGGTCACCATGGCGAAGAAGGCCCGGAAGAAGAAGGCCCGGAAGAAGAGCGGCGCCAACCACGGCAAGCGCCCCAACTCCTGATCCGGCGGCCGGGCCCACGGCCCGGCGTCGATCAGCCAGCGAAACGCCGGTGGCCCGGGTCGGAGACGACCCGGGCCACCGGCGTTGCTGTCGGTGCCGCCGGCCTCAGTCGGCCAGCTCCCGCGACTCGCTGTTCTCGAACACGACCAGCTCGGTCAGCCGGACCCGGAGCCGCTCCCGCAGCTGGTCGGGCGCGGTCTCGTTGCCGCAGCAGCGGGCGACCAGCGCCCTCACCTCCTGCTCGATGCCGTACTCGCGCAGGCACGGCCCGCACTCGTCGAGGTGGTAGCGGATCAGCGTGCGCCGCTCCTCGGCGCACTCCAGATCCAGGTAGAGGTAGACCTCCGCCAGCACCTCACGGCAGTCCGTCTCGTGCGGTTCCCCACAGCTCACGTCACACCTCCCGGCCGGCGGCAGCGGTTGAGCCCTTCTTCGACGACGCGGCGGTGAAGCCCCGCTCCGCGGCGTACTGCTCGAGCAGCTTGCGCAGATTACGTCGACCCCGGTGCAGCCGCGACATCACCGTGCCGATCGGCGTGCCCATGATGTCGGCGACCTCCTTGTAGGAGAAGCCCTCGACGTCGGTGAGGTAGACGGCCAGGCGGAACTCCTCCGGCAACTGCTGGAGGGCCTCCTTGACGTCGCTGTCCGGCAGCCGGTCCAGCGCCTCGGTCTCGGCCGAACGCAGCCCGCTGGAGGTGTGCGACTCGGCCTCGGCGAGCTGCCAGTCGGTGATCTCGTCAGTCGGCGCCTGGATGGGCTGGCGCTGCCGGCGGCGGTAGGAGTTGATGTAGGTGTTGGTCAGGATCCGGTAGAGCCAGGCCTTCAGGTTCGTGCCCTGCTCGAACTGGTGGAAGGCGGCGTACGCCTTCAGGTAGGTCTCCTGGACCAGGTCCTCCGCATCCGCCGGGTTGCGGGTCATCCGCAGGCCGGCAGCGTAGAGCTGATCGACGAAGGGCATCGCGTCCCGCTCGAATCGGGCCCTGCGCTCGTCCGTCTTCTCGGTGGTCAACCGCACATCCCCTCGCGTCGGATGCTTTCCCGCCGAGGATACGCGCACAGACCTGCCCACAGATTCACTTCCGGCGGGTGTGCTCGTGCTCACCGCGGCCACGCCGACCGGCGGCGCCGTCGCGGGCCAGTCCGGAGCGCCCAGCAACTGCCGCAGCTGCCGCGCTCCCCGCTCGTCCCGTTCCCGGGCCTGCGTCTCGATCGGCACCCGGTCACCCCCCTCGCCAGAAATGTCGTCCGGGGGGTGCAACGGCACGGACGGGCGGGGCATTCCGGCCCGGCCTCCCGTTCCTGGTCCCGGCCCCGGCGGGACGCCGACGCTGGGACCAGGAAGGGCCTGGGAGGACCGGCGCCGCCGCCCGAACCGGGCATCCGGCACCATCCGATGCAACGACCCGCCGCGGCCACCGGACACGGCCGGCCGGAGCGTCACCCCTCCCCCGGGGCGCGTCCTCGCCCGCCCGCGGCGCGTCGGCCGCCCACCAACCGGGCCGCGCCCAGCGGGGCCGGGACGGGGGATCGCGCCCACGAGCGACGGGGACGGAAGTCGCGGGGACGGGAAGGTCACGCGGGACGGAGGGCGCGCGGGACGGGAAGGTCACGCGCCGGGGATCAGGGCCGCGCCCAGCCCTGGTCGCGCAGCCAGTCGCGCACCGTCGCGGCCGTACCGGTCGGATCGCCCCGCAGGTCGTGCCGCTCCCCGGGTCGGGTGACCACGCGCACCGCGGGCCCGGGCTCCGGCACCCCGAACGGGTCGCGGTCGCCGTTGACCACCAGGGTCGGCAGGCCGGTCGCCAGTTCCGAGGCCCGGGACCGCTCCGGGCGGCCCGGCGGGTGCAACGGGAACGCGAGCGCGACCACACCGGCGGCGCCGACCGCCCGCGCGGTGCGGCAGGCCACCCGCGCGCCGCTGGAGCGCCCACCCACCAGCAGGGGTACGCCGGGATGCCGCTCCCGCAGCACGGCGAGCACGGCGGCCCACGCCTCGTCGAGGTGCCCGGCCGGAGCCGGGGCGCGCCGGCCGGCCACGCGGTACGGCTGGGTCACCCGTGCCACCACCAGGCCCGCGCCGGCCGCCGCGTCGCGCAGCGCGAGCAGGTCGGGGGCGTCGACGTCACCGCCCGCGCCGTGGCCGAGCGCCAGCACGGCGGTCGGCGGACCGGCCGGCAGGTCGGTGGCGACCCGGGCGGGCCCGCGCGGGGTGGGTAGCTCGTCGGTCTCGGGCACCAGCCCATTCTGGGGTGTCCGGGACACGACGCGGGGCCGGCCCACGTGATCGCGGGCCGGCCCCGGCCGGCTCAGTCGACGGTCAGCTCAGCGGCACCAGCGTGAGCAGACGGTCCCGGACCGGCGGACCCGCCTCGGCGGCGGCGTCCGGATCCGGTTGCACCTCGTCGCGCCAGGCGACCAGCATCGCCCGCCGCTCGCGCGGGGTCGTGCCGCCCCAGACGCCGTGGCAGTCGCCCACGTCCAGCGCCCAGGCCAGGCAGGAGCCCTGCACGTCGCAACTTCGGCAGAGCGCGACAGCCGCGTCGGCCGGCTCGTTCGGCGCCGGAAAGAACGTTTCCGGGTCGACACTCTGACAGGTTCCTCTGGTCCGCCAAGCCTCGTCCTGTCGCCGCTCCCGCAACGCCCGCAGCAGTCGCGGATCTCGTCGTGCGGCGGCGACCTCGTGCGGGCGGGGCATGCGTGCCCGTGTCATCCACCCACCTCCCCCGTGGGACCGGCAAGATCGGTGAGCGTCGTCCGCCCCGTGCGAGTCGCGCCCACTACCGGCGCTGTGTTCTATCGCACTTACGGACACGGGGACAAGCCTCTACGGCAAATACGGGTAAACGAGTGGGCGACGTTTCGCCCGCAACTCTGGCAAATCACGCCCGACAATGTGCCGCCGCTGTCAGAAAAGCGTCACTTCCTCTGGCGGGGCGACGCGGGCGAGCGGCACCCTGGCGGTCAACTCCGGCCCGTCGTTGCGCACGTTGCCCACCGCCGGCCCCACCGGACGGATCTCGAGCCGCGCCAGCCAGTCGAGCGGGGGCGGGGCGAGCAGGCCCGCCGGCTCGTCGCTGGGCGCCAGCCACGACCCCCACCGCGGCCGGGGCAGCAGCAGCGGCATGCGCTCGTGCACCTCGGCCAACTCGCCGAGCGCGGCGGTGGTCAGCACGCTGCACGTCAGCAGCGGGCCGTCGGGCCCCTCCCAGACCGACCAGATGCCGGCGAAGGCGAGCACGGAGCCGTCCAGCGGGGTCATGTAGTACGCCTGCCTGCCCCCGCCCGGCGAGCGGACCCACTCGTACCAGCCGTCGGCCGGAACGAGGCAGCGGCGGCGGGCGAACGCGCCGGCGTACGCCCGGCTGGTGGCGACCGTCTCGGCACGGGCGTTGATCATGCGGGCGGCGCCGGCGGGCGACCGGGACCAGGCCGGCACCAGCCCCCAGCGCCCGACCGACAGCGCGCGGTGGCCCTCCGGGCTGACCCGCACCAGCGGCACCGGGTCGGTGGGCGCGACGTTGTGGTCGGGGCCGAGCTGGCCGCCGGTCTCGTCGTGGGACTCGAACAGCGCGCTCAGGTCGCCCGCGCTCCGGGTCGTCGCGTACCTCCCGCACATGCCGCACACGCTAACCCGCCGGGCGTCGCCCGGCTGTCCCGCTGGCCGGGAGCCGGGACGGTGCCGGGCGTCATCCGCGGCGGACACGGCAGAATGTAACCGTGGGGAACCTGACCGCGACCCGGCCGCCGCAGCCGTGGACCGCTCCGACCGCCTCCGACCCGGTCACGGCCACGCTGCGCCTGCCCGGCTCCAAGTCGATGACCGCCCGCGCCCTGGTGCTGAGCGCGCTGGCCAGCGGTCCCTCGACGCTGGCCGGGCCGCTGCGGGCCCGGGACACCGAGCTGATGGCGGCCGGGCTGCGCGCGCTGGGCGCGCACATGTCGATCAGCGACGACGAGCGCTGGCTGGTCCGGCCGCACCCGCTGGTCGGCCCCGCGCACGTCGACGTCGGCCTGGCCGGCACGGTGATGCGCTTCGTCCCGCCCGTGGCCGGCCTGGCCGACGGGCGGATCACCTTCGACGGCGACCCGCAGGCCCGCACCCGGCCGCTCGGCCCGCTGATCGGCGCGCTGCGTTCCCTCGGCGTACGCGTGGACGCCCCCGCCACCGGCAGCCTGCCGCTGACCGTGCTCGGCGGCGGGCGGGTGGCCGGCGGCGAGGTGGTGATCGACGCCTCGGCCTCCAGCCAGCTCGTCTCCGGGCTGCTGCTGGCCGCCCCGCGCTTCGACCGGGGCGTGGTGGTCCGGCACGTGGGTCCCCCGGTGCCCTCCGCGCCGCACCTGCGGATGACGGTGCAGATGCTCCGGGCCGCCGGCGCGGCCGTCGACGACAGCACCCCCGACGTCTGGGTCGTCGAGCCGGGCCCGCTGGCCGGGCGCGGCTGGGAGATCGAGCCGGACCTGTCGGGCGCGGTGCCGTTCTTCGCCGCGGCCCTGGTCACCGGCGGCGAGGTGACCCTCCAGGGCTGGCCGCGCAGCAGCGCGCAGCCGGTGGAGCAGCTCCGCTCGCTGCTGCACCGGATGGGCGGCGAGGTGACCCTCTCCACCGCCGGGCTGACCGTCCGGGGCACCGGCACGGTGCACGGCCTGGACGCCGATCTCTCCGACGTCAGCGAGCTGACGCCCGCGCTGACCGCGCTGGCCATGCTCGCCGACTCGCCGTCCCGGTTCACGGGCGTCGGTCACATCCGGGGCCACGAGACCGACCGGCTGACCGCGCTGGCGCGGGAGTTCGCCGCGCTCGGCGCGGACATCACGGAGTCCCCCGACGGGCTGGAGATCCGGCCCCGGCCGCTGCGCGGCGGGGTGTTCGAGACCTACCACGACCACCGGATGGCGCACGCGGCGGCGGTGGCCGGCCTGGCCGTGCCGGGCATCGAGCTGAGCGACGTGGCGTGTACCTCGAAGACCATGCCCGAGTTCCCGGCACTATGGTCGGCGATGGTGACCGGCAAGAGCTGACACGACGGGGGGCGGTCCTGGCGACCAGACGGCGGGAGTACGACGAGGACGACGTCCGGGTACGACCCGGGAAGTCGTCGCGCCCACGTACGCGCACCCGGCCCCGGCACGCGGACGCCGTCGACGGCTTCGTGATCGCCGTCGACCGGGGCCGCTACACGTGCGTGCCGCCCGACGGGGGGCCGGACGCGCCCACGGTCACCGCCATGCGGGCCCGGGAGCTGGGCCGCAAGTCGGTGGTGGTCGGCGACCGGGTCAGCCTGGTCGGGGACACCTCCGGCGCGGCCGGGGCGCTGGCCCGGATCGTCCGGATCGCCGAGCGGACGTCGGTGCTGCGGCGCACCGCGGAGGACGACGCGACCACCGCCGAGGGGCGGCTGGAGCGGGTGGTGGTGGCCAACGCCGACCAGTTGGTGATCGTCAGCGCGCTGGCCGACCCGCCGCCGCGCACCGGGTTCATCGACCGCTGCCTGGTGGCCGCGTACGACGCCGACATCGAGCCGCTGCTCTGCCTGACCAAGGCCGACCTGGCCGGCCCCGAGGGGGTGCTCGGCTACTACGCCGAACTGGAGCTGCCGTACGTGCTGATCCGGCCGGACTCCGACCTCGACGCCCTGCGCAGCCTGCTCGCCGGCCGGATCTCCGTCCTGGTGGGGCACTCCGGGGTGGGCAAGTCGACGCTGGTCAACCGGCTGGTGCCGGACGCCGCGCGGGCGGTCGGCACGGTCAGCGCGATCGGCCGGGGCCGGCACACCTCCACGAGCGCGGTGGCGCTTCGGCTGCCCCCGCTGCCCGGGGATGCAGCGCACGGCGGGGACGCCGCCGCGCCGCGACCCGGGGCCGCCGCCGGCTGGATCATCGACACCCCGGGGGTACGCAGCTTCGGGCTGGCACACGTCTCCGCCGACAGCCTGCTGCACGGCTTCCCCGACCTGGTGGAGGGCACGGTCGACTGCCCCGCCAACTGCCCGCACACCCCGGAGGCTCCCGACTGCGGGCTCGACGCCTGGGTGGCGGCCGGCAAGGCGGACCCGCGCCGGCTGGCCTCGTACCGCCGGCTGCTCGCCTCCCGGGCGGGCGAGGGCGACCCGCCCGCCGGGGCGTGAGGCCCGGGCCGTCGGTAGGTTGGGGCACGTGACCGGGTACGCCGACGACCTCGCCCTCGCCCACCTGCTCGCCGACGCCGCCGACGCCGTCTCCACGGCCCGGTTCCGGGCGCTCGACCTGCGGGTCGACGCGAAGCCCGACCTGACCCCCGTCTCCGACGCGGACACCGCCGTGGAGCGGGAGATCCGGGCGCTGCTGGCCACGCACCGGCCGGCCGACGGCCTGCTCGGCGAGGAGTACGGCGAACAGCCGGCCAGCGGCCCGGACGGCCGGCGCTGGGTGGTCGACCCGATCGACGGCACGAAGAACTTCATCCGCGGCGTGCCCGTCTGGGCCACCCTGATCGCGCTGCTGGAGGGGGACCGCCCGGTCGCCGGCCTGGTCTCCGCGCCGGCCCTCGGCCGCCGCTGGTGGGCCGCGCTCGGCGAGGGCGCGTACGCGGGGCCGGACGCCGCCGGCGGCGCGCCCATCCGGGTCTCCGGCGTCCGGGACCTGGCGGACGCGAGCTTCTGCTACTCGTCCCTGACCGGGTGGGAGTCCGCCGGCCGGCTGGACGCGATGCTCCAGCTCATGCGGGACACCTGGCGCGGCCGGGCGTACGGCGACTTCTACGGCTACATGCTGCTCGCCGAGGGCGCGCTGGACGTGATGGTGGAGCCGGAGCTGTCGCTGTGGGACGTCGCCGCGCTGGTGCCGATCGTCACCGAGGCGGGTGGGACGTTCACCGACCTGGCCGGCCGGCCCGCGCCCTCGGGCGACGCCGGCACCGAGAGCAGCGCCGTGGCCAGCAACGGCCCGCTGCACGCCGACATCCTCGCCCGGCTGGGTCGGCCAGCCGAGCACTGACCTCCGGCAACCTCTATCCTCGCCAGGTGGTCTCCTCCGGGTGGTGCTTCCTCGCGGCGATGATCGTCGCGTACGGCGTCGCCAACCTGCTCCAGTCGGTCGCCGCCGCCCGCACCACCGTCCACCACACCTTCGACCCGGGGCTGCTGCTGCGGCTGGCCGGGCACCGCACCTACCTGGTCGGGCTGGCGTGTCAGGTGGCCGGGTTCGTGCTGGCCTTCCTGGCCCGGCGGGACCTGCCGCTCTTCCTCGTGCAGTCCAGCGTCGCGGCCGGGCTCGGGGTCACCGCCCTGCTCGGCGTGCTGGTGCTGAAGTGGCGGTTGCCGGCGGCCGAGGTGGCCCTGCTGGTGCTGCTCTTCGCCGGGATCTCCGCGCTGGTGCTCTCCGCCCGGCCCGCGCCGTCCAAGCCGCTCGGCACCGCCGGCATGATCACCCTGGCGGTGGCGCTCGGCGTGATCGCGGTGCTCGGCTTCTTCGCCGTACGCCTGCACGGGGCGCCGGGCTCGGTGGCGCTCGGCTCGCTGGCCGGGCTGGCGTTCTCCGCCGCCGCGGTGGCCGCCCGACCGCTGGCCTCGGCCTCCACGGCGGAGGCGCTCGTCCGGGACCCGCTGCTCTACCTGCTGATCGCGCACTCGATCGTCGGCCAGCTCCTGCTCGGCCTGGCCATGCAGCGCGGCTCGACCACGGCCGCCGTGGCCGCGATGGACGCCGCCGGGGCGGTACCCGCCGCGATCGTCGGCCTGCTGCTGCTCAACGACAAGATCTGGCCCGGCCGGGAATGGCTCGCCGCGGCCGGGTTCCTGGTCACCCTCGCCTCGGTCATCGGCCTCACCCGGTACGCCGAACCCCAGCACCACCACGCGGTGGCCGGGGCACGGGACCGGGCCGTGGTCGGCGTCGGCCGCCCGGTCTGAGACACGGGGCCGGCGGGGCGCTCCCTCAGGCCGCCTCGACCGGCTTGCGGCGGCGCACCACCCGCTCGTAGAGCCGCTCCAGCGCGCCCGCCGTCCGCTCCCAGGTGTAACTGCACCGCACCCGGTCGACGGCGGCGTGCCCGTACGCGAACCGTCCGGCGTTGTCGGAGAGCAGCCGGCGCAGGGTCACGCCGAGGACGCGCACGTCGCCCGGCGGCACCAGCCGCCCGGTGACCTCGTCGACCACCGCGTCGGCGATCCCGCCCATGGCGTAGCCGACCACCGGCACGCCGCAGGCCATCGCCTCCAGCGACACCCGCCCCGCGGACGAGTAGTGCGGGGTGCAGGCGACCACGTCGGCCGAGCGGTACCAGGTGGCCATCTGCTCGTGCGGCACCGCGCCCACCAGCGTCACCTGGTCGCCCACCCCGTTCCGCTCGGCCAGCTCGCGCAGGCGGCGGGCCTCGGCGTGGCCGGCGAGCTGCTCGGCGGGCGGGCCGCCGGCGATCACCAGCTCGGCGTCGCCGACGAGCCGCATGGCCCGGATCAGGTCCTCCTGGCCGTGCCCGGCCGACAGTCCGACGGAGAGGATCCGGGCCCGCTGGTCGCGGGGCGCGGCCTCGCCGTCGGGGTGGAACTGCTCGGTGTCGACGCCGGCCGGCACCATCGCCACGGAGGCGCGTTGCAGCCCCATCCGGGTCAGCTCGTCGACCTCGTCGTTGCACTGGGCGACCGCGATGTCCACCGCCCGGGTCAGCGCCCGCTCCAGCGGGATCCGCTCCCCCGGGCCGTCGTACTGGCGGCCGAGGTGGCGCAGTTGCTCGACACCGAGGGAGTGGAAGGTCTGCACCACCGCGATGTCGGTCTCGCGCACCGCGTGCGCCGCGGCCAGTCCGCCGATCCAGTAGTGCCCGTGCACCACCTCCGGCTGCCAGTCGCCCGCCCACCGGTCGGCCAGCCAGGTGCCGAACTCGGCCACGTGGGGGACCAGCTCGGCGGTGGGGATCGGGGCGGCCGGGCCGACGGGCACCCGCTCCACCTGGTAGCCGTCGACCGTCGCCGTGTCCGGCAAGCCCGGGTCGTCGCGCCGTTCGTACACCCGGACGTCGTGGCCCCGCGCGGCCAGTTCGGCGGCGACCCTCGCGATGTGCTGGTGGGTGCCGACGGTCGGAGCGTCGGCACGCCTGGGCGGGCCGGCGTGCGCGCAGACGAGGCCGACGCGCATGGGTCACCTCCATGCGATCTTCTCGAGCGGTGGTCCTCGGTCAGAGGGTCCCATTAACCAGACCCTCGGGAGCCGAAACCTGGCAGATCGGGAAGAGCCCGGCGGGTGCTTGCGTGACGGCAAGCGTCGCGGCCGGGTCGCGCGTCACCCACCGACGGTCATCCGACCCACAATCGGCCGCATGACCCCTGCCAGCCGGGGTACCGCCCAGGAATGCCTCTCACCCGCAGCCTCGCCGACGCCACCGTCGTGCTCACCGGCGCCTCCAGCGGGATCGGGACGGCCACGGCGTACGCCCTCGCCCGACACGGCACCGCCGTCGTGCTGGCCGCCCGCAGCGAGCCGGCCCTCGGGCGGGTCGCGCAGCGGTGCCGGGAGCTGGGCGGGCGGGCGCTGGTCGTGCCGACCGACGTGACCGACCCGGCGGCCGTCGAGCGGCTCGCCGCCCGCGCGGTGGCCGAGTTCGGCCGGATCGACGGGTGGGTCAACAACGCCGCGGTCAGCGCGGTCGGGCTCTTCGACGAGATCCCGGTGGAGGAGTTCCGTCGGGTGCTGGAGGTGAACCTGCTCGGCGCCGCGTACGGCACCCGGGCCGCCCTGCCCCACCTCGGCGCGGCGGGGGGCGGGGTGCTGGTCAACAACGCCTCGGTGCTGGCCGAGGTGGCGATGCCCTACCAGTCGGCGTACAACGCGACGAAGCACGGCATCCGCGGCCTGGCCGACACGGTCCGCCAGGAGCTGCGGGTCACGGGGCGGGGAAACATCTCGATCTGCACGGTGCTGCCGGCCACCATCGACACCCCGTTCTTCCGGCACGCCGCCAACCACAGCGGGCGGGAACTGGTGCCGCCGCCCCCGGTCTACCCGCCGGAGGTGGTGGCGGAGACGATCGTCCGGATGCTGCGCCGGCCCCGGCGCGAGGCGTACGCCGGTGGGGCCGCCCGGCTGATCGGCCTGCAGTGGCGGGTCGCCCCGGCGCTGGCCGAACGGGCGCTCGGCTGGTACGCCCACCGCACCCAGTTCGGACCGGCCCCGCAGCTCGACAGCACCGGCAACGTCTTCCAGGCCGACGCGGCGGCGCGGCGCGACGGCGGCTGGCACGGCCGGCGCCGGCACCTGGTGCGGATGACCGCCGCCTTCGGGCTGGCGGCGGCGGGAACGGCCGTCGGGACGGTGGCGGCGATGGCCCGCCGAGCGCGGACGGGCCGCTGATGCGCCGGGCCGAGCGGAGCGGTGCGGGGCCCGCCCCGGAAGGGCACAATGGGACGATCATGCCGACCGACGTGCGCTGCCGGGTGGAGACGGACGAGTCGTCCGGGGTGGTCCGGCTGACCGGCGTCCTCGACCGGCTTGAGGTCGGCACGGTGCGCGCCGGGCTGCTCGCCCGGCTCTGCGCCCGGCCCGGCCCGGTGGTGGCCGACCTGACCGGCCTGGCGATGCCCGATCCGGCCGCCCGGGGCGTCTTCGCGGAGGTGCGCCGGGAGGTCCTCGACTGGCCCGCCGCCGACCTGCTCCTCTGCGACCCGACCACCACCGTCGACGGCGCGCCGGCCTGGCCGACCCTGGAGGGGGCGATGGCCGGGCTGGCCGCCGCGCCGATGGCCGCGGTGGTCAGCGCCGACTTCCCACCCGCCGTGGAGGCCGCCCGGCAGGCCCGGCACCTCGTCACCGAGGGCTGCCGCCGCTGGGGGCTGGACGAGCTGGCCGAGCCGGGGTGCATCGCGGTCACCGAGCTGGTCGGCAACGTGGTCGCCCACGCGCACACCGCGATGACGGTGCGGCTGGCGCCCCGGGACGACACCCTGCACCTCGCCGTGCGCGACCACTCGTCGCGGCAGCCGGCCTTCGCCGGGCCGGCGCCGGTGGACACCGTCGGCGGGCGCGGCCTGCTGCTGATCGACACCGTCGCCCGCCGCTGGGGCAGCAGCCGGGTGCCGGACGGCAAGGTCGTCTGGTGCGTCCTGTACGCCGCGGACGAGGCCGGCCTCGGCGGCTGACCGCCGCCCCGATCCTCCCCGTCCGTCCCGGAAGGCGACGCTTCCGCCCGGATGGCCACGCCCGGCACCGGTTACGCCGGGAGGGCAGTGGGTAGTGGTCAGCCATGCGCGACGACCAGTACCCGACCCCCGTGTCCGACCCCGAGGCGGAGGGCCTGCCCGACACCGCCGACGACGACTCGACCGCCAACGACGACGTCCTGACCGGGCGCGAGGCGGACGGACCGGAGCCGGCGCAGCTACCCGCCGACCGGACGCCGGTGGCGGTGGACCGGTACGGGACCACCGCCGAGGAGCAGCTCGACGGCGAGTCGCTGGACTACAAGCTCGACCGGGAGCAGCGTGAACGCCCGGCCGACGATCCGCTGGCCGGCCCCGTCGACCCGGACATCGCCGCCGAGGCCGACAGCGAGGAGGCCGCGGCGCAGGCCCAGCTCGACGCGGACGTGATCGACCCGGGGCCCACCTCCGACCCGGACTCGCCGGTCTCCCTCTACGACCACGGCAGGCTCGGCACCACCGCCGACGCCCAGGTCGGCCGGCTCGTCGAACCGGACGAGGGGGCGCACACCGACCAGGAGACCGACTCGGTCGCGTACGACGCCGGGTCGGCCGGCGGCGGGGCGAGCGCCGAGGAGTTGGCCATCCACGAGACGCGCCCGCCGCACTCGGTCTGAGGCGGCGCAGGGCTGTCGGAGCGTCCAGCGTTCACCCACCACGTCCAGTGCGCGGTCCGGCAGCCCTCAGTCGTCCAGGCCCCGCTCGATCGCGTACCGGGTCAGCTCGACCCGGTTGTGCAGTTGGAGCTTGCCCAGCGTGTTCTGCACGTGGTTCTGCACCGTACGGTGCGACAGCCCGAGCCGGTCGGCGATCTGCTTGTAGGACATCCCCTTGGCCACCAGGCGCAGCACCTCGGTCTCCCGGTCGGTGAGCCGGGGCGCCGGGTCCCGGCCCGCCGTCGGGGCGGCCCCGGCCGGGGCGGCGGCCAGCCGGCGGTACTCGCCGAGGACCAGGCCGGCCAGGCCGGGTGTGAAGACCGGCTCCCCCGCCGCCGTCCGGCGCACGGCGTCCAGGAACTCGGCCGGGGCGGCCGACTTCACCAGGTAGCCGGTGGCGCCCGCCTTCACCGCGTCCAGCACGCTCTGCTGCTCGCCGCTGGCCGACAGCATCAGCACCCGCACCTCCGGCAGCGCGGCGCGCAGCCCGCGGATCACCTCCACCCCGGAGACGTCCGGCAGTTGCAGGTCGAGGACGACCACGTCGGGCCGGGCGGCGGCGGCCACCCGGACGGCCTGCCGGCCCTCGCCGCTGGTGGCGACGACGACGTGGCCGGCCTCGGTGAGGTCCCGGGCCACCCCTTCCCGCCACATCGGGTGGTCGTCGACCACCATCACGCGCACACCCGTCATGAGCCCATCTTCGTTCGCGACCCGCGGGGCCCGCAGACCGGCTCACTCCTCGCGCGCACCGTCGCTCCCCCTCGGGACGGTCAGTTCCACCTCGGTACCGGCACCGGGCGCGGAGGTGATCCGCACCGTGCCGCCGAGGTCGGCGAGGCGGCCCCGGATGGACCGCGCGACGCCGAGCCGCCCCTCGGCGGCGGCCTCGGCCAGGCGGCCGTCCGGAAACCCCGGCCCCTCGTCGCGGACGGAGACCGTCACCGTCGCCCCCTCGTCCTCGATCAGCACCCAGGCCCGCCCGTCCGCGTGCCGGGCGACGTTGTCCAGCGCGGCGGCGGTCGCGGCCACCAGCTCGTGGGCCACCGGCCCGGGCAGCGGCACCGGGGTGGCCGGCGCGGACAGCGAGACCGCCGCCGACGCGTACCGGCCGAGCAGCGCCCGCAGGTCCACCGGCCCGCCGGCGGTGTCGGCGCCGGCCGGCGCCGTGCCGGCGATCAGGGCGCGCAGCGCGGCCTCCTGCTCCCCCGCGAGCCGGGCCAGCTCGCCGGCCTCGCCGTCCAGGTGGGCGCCGCGCCGCTGCACCAGGGCGAGCACCTGGAGGACGCCGTCGTGGATGTCCCGGGCCAGCCGCTCCCGCTCCCGGGTCGCCGCCTCCAGCTCCACCGCCCGGTGCAGCCGCTCCTCGGCGGTCACCGCCAGCCGGGCGACGTGCCCGACGACGACCCCGGCGAGCAGCAGCAGGATCACCCCGGTGAGCGAGGACTGGCCGATGCGTTCGCGGGTGACGAGGTCCGCCGCCCCGACCGCCAGGGCGGCCACCGTGCCCCGGCGCCGCCCGCCGGAGACGGCCCAGGCGAGCACCGGGCCGGCCAGCCAGGCCACCGCCAGGGTCGGCACCCCGGCGGCGAGCGCCGCACGCCCGGCCACCCACGGGCTGACCAGCAGGATGCCGAGCACGACCGCGAGGTCCGCGGCGAGCAGCGGCCAGCCCCGCCGGGCCGGGCGGGCGTAGCCGACGGCGGTCACCCCGGTCCAGGCCGCCATCAGCAGGACCACGCCGACGGCCGCCAGGGGGTGGGCGTACCGGTCGAAGTGCCGCAGCGCCAGCACGCAGACGTACGCCAGGGAGGCCACCCGGAACACGGCGATGGCCCGCCAGAGCGGGACCTCGAATCCACTGGGCGGCGTCGGCACGGTCGTCACGATGCCACAGCCCGCGTGGCGGCCGACGGGCTGGCGGATGCACGCCGGGAAGCGCTGGCGTACGGTGGGAATTCCGCAACAAGTTCTGTGATCCGCTGTCGGGACGGGGCCATGACGAGTGCAGAATCCCCGGTACCGCGTACGGTTGTGCCCATCGAACCTTCCCTCCTGATCGCCGAGGCCTTCGACCAGGCCCAGGTGACCGAGTTGCGGCACTCGGTCACTTCCTGCGCGCACACCGCCGGGCTGGCCGGCCAGCGCCTGGACGACTTCGTGCTGGCGGTCAACGAGCTGATCACGAACGCGGTCCGGCACGGCGGGGGCCGGGGCTGGCTGCGACTGTGGCGGCAGTCGGGGCTGGTCGTCTGCGAGGTCGCCGACCACGGCGGGGGGATCAGCACGCAGCGGCTCGGCGACCGGGCCCGCCCCGCACCGGACACCGCCGGCGGGTGGGGCCTCTGGTTGGCCCGGGAGTTGAGCGACAGCATGGAGGTCGAGACCGGCGCCGCCGGCACGACCGTACGGATCAGCGCCGCCGTCGGCGCCCCCGAACACATCGGCCGCCACCGCCGCGACTGACCCTCCCTCCCCCGACCCCGGCGATCTTGCACTTTCGGCCCTCGAAATGGGCGCCGTGCCCGATTCGCCGGGGCCACCAGTGCAAGATCGTGGGGAGGGCAGGGGCGGGAGCGGGCGAGGGGTCAGGAGAAGAGGGCGCTGACGGACTCGCCGTTGTGGATGCGGCGCACCGCCTCGGCGAGCGCCGGAGCCACCGAGAGGACGGCCAGCTTCGGCACCCGCTTGTCGGCCGGGATCGGCACGGTGTTGGTGCAGACGATCTCCAGCACGCCCTCCTGCTCGCTGAGCCGCTGGAGCGCGCCGCTGGAGAAGAGGCCGTGCGTGCAGGCCAGCCGGATCGAGCGGACCTTCCGCTCGCGCAGGTGCTCCATCAGCTCGATCACCGTGCTGCCCTTGGCGATCTCGTCGTCCAGCACGATGACGTCCCGGTCGGCCACGTCGCCGATCACCGCGCTGATCTTGACCCGGTCGTCGCTGAACCGCTGCTTCGCACCGGCCGCCACCGGCGTGCCGAGCCGGCGGGCGAACGCCGCGGCCTCCTTGGCGTTGCCCAGGTCCGGCGAGACCACCACCGTGTTGCTCAGGTCGTAGCGGCTGAAGTGGGCGGCCAGCTCGCGCAGCGCGTGCAGGTGGTCGACCGGCACGCTGAAGAAGCCGTGCACCTGGGGCGAGTGCAGGGTCATCGCCAGCACCCGGTCCGCCCCCGCCGAGGTGAGCAGGTCGGCCACGAGCCGCCCGCCGATGGAGATGCGCGGCGCGTCCTTCTTGTCCGACCGGGCGTACGCGTAGTGCGGCAGCACCACGGTGATCCGGCCGGCGGAGGCGCCCCGGGCCGCGTCGATCATGAGCAGCAGCTCGACCAGGTTCTCCTGCACGGGCGGGACCAGGGGCTGGATCAGGAAGACGTCGCGCTCCCGGCAGTTGGCCTGCAACTGCACTTCCAGGCAGTCGTTGGCGAACCGGGACACCCGCACCGGGTGCAGGGGCACACCGAGGTGGGCACAGATCTCGGCGGCGAGGTCGGGATGGGCGGTACCACTGAAAACGGCGATGTCGCGCACGTCCGCACATCGTACGGACGGCGCCCGGACCGGGCCCCGATCGGGGCCGCGCCGGTCGGCGGAGCGCGGCCGGTCCGGGTACGGTGCTGCCGTGACCCCCCAGTACGTCGCCGCCATCGACCAGGGCACCACCTCCTCGCGGTGCATCGTCTTCGACCAGGCCGGGGAGATCGTCTCCGTGGCGCAGCGGGAGCACCGGCAGGTCTTCCCCCGACCCGGCTGGGTGGAGCACGACGCCGAGGAGATCTGGGACAACGTGGAGCTGGTGGTCCGGGAGGCGTTGCGGGCCGCCGGGACCGACGCCGCCGGGCTCGCCGCCGTGGGCATCACCAACCAGCGGGAGACCACCCTCGTCTGGGACCGGGCCACCGGGCGGCCGGTGGCCAACGCGATCGTCTGGCAGGACACCCGCACCGGGCCGCTGCTGCACGAGCTGGCGCAGGCGTACGGCGAGGAGTGGTTCCGCTCCCGCACCGGCCTGCCGCTGGCCACCTACTTCGCCGGGCCGAAGCTGCGCTGGCTGCTGGACCACGTCGACGGGCTGCGCGAGCGCGCCGAGGCCGGCGAGGTGCTCTTCGGCACGATGGACAGCTGGCTGGTCTGGAAGCTGACCGGCCGGCACGTGACCGACGTGACCAACGCCAGCCGCACCATGCTGATGGACCTGACCACCCTCGACTGGAGCCCGGAGCTGCTCGACGCGATGGGCGTGCCGGCCGCCGTGCTGCCGGAGATCCGCAGCTCCGCCGAGGTCTACGGGGAGGCGACCGGGGTGCTGGCCGGGGTGCCGGTGGCCAGCGCGCTCGGCGACCAGCAGGCCGCCCTGTTCGGGCAGACCTGTTTCCAGCCGGGCGAGGCGAAGTGCACCTACGGCACCGGCAGCTTCCTGCTGCTCAACACCGGCGCCAGCCCGGTCCCCTCCGCCCACGGCCTGCTCACCACGGTCGCCTACCGCATCGACGGCCAGCCCGCCGCGTACGCGCTGGAGGGGGCGATCGCGGTCACCGGCTCGCTGGTGCAGTGGCTGCGGGACAACCTCGGGCTGATCTCCACCGCCGGTGAGGTGGAGGAGCTGGCGGGCACCGTCGACGACAACGGCGGCTGCTACGTCGTACCGGCCTTCTCCGGGTTGTTCGCCCCGCACTGGCGCAGCGACGCGCGCGGGGTGATCGCCGGGCTGACCGGCTACATCACCAAGGGGCACCTGGCCCGGGCCGTGCTGGAGGCGTCGGCCTGGCAGACCCGCGAGGTGGTCGACGCGATGAACGCCGACTCCGACGTGGCGCTGCGCCGGCTCCGGGTCGACGGCGGCATGACCGCCAACGGGCTGCTGATGCAGTTCCTCGCCGACGTGCTCGACGTGCCGGTGGTCCGCTCACGGATCGCCGAGACCACCTGCCTCGGCGCCGCGTACGCGGCCGGCCTGGCGGTCGGTTTCTGGCCGGACCTGGCGACGCTGCGCGCCAAGTGGCGCTCCGACGCGCAGTGGGAGTCGACCATGGACCCCGCGCACCGGGAACGGGAGTTGCGCAACTGGCGCAAGGCCGTCGAGCGCACCCTCGACTGGGTCGACTGACGACACGGACCGGGCTCGTCTCGGCGCCCCGCCGGGTCACCTCGGCAGGTCGTGGGAGAGGGAGTAGCCCGTCTTCACCGGCCGCATGATGCTCGCGAGCAGCGACATGGTCAGTTGGGCCCGGCTCGCCCCGTTGTCCAGCCCCCGCGTGCAGCCGTTCCAGTTGACCCGTACCCGCACCTCGTCGCCCTGGTGCCGCACCAGGAGCAGGGCCTCGTAGCCGACCGGGTCCGGCCTCGCGCAGGCCAGACCGGGAGGCGCGGGGTTTCCCCCGGGGCGGGCGGCGTTCAGCGCGGCGGCGAGCGCCGCCGCCTCGGCACCGGTGAGCCGGGCCGACGCGTCGAGCCGGTCGCGCCGCTCCCTGTACCGGTCCAGCGACCCGTAGGAGCAGATGGAGATCGAGGACGGATCGCTCGGCACGAAGGGCGTGCGCTTCTGCCCCTCCGAGGTCTGCGCCGTCGGCGGGTCCGGCGACTTCTGCCCGGGTAGCGGCGCGGGGGCGACCGGCAGGAGACGGGTGGAGCAACCGGCGTGGTCGGTCTCCACCAGTCGGAAGCTGTCGAGGATCCGCCGGGTGGTGGCCTCGTCCCGGGTCCGCACGGTCACCGCGACCTGCTGCCCGGGCACGGTCACGGTGCCAGCGAACCGCCCGTCGGGCAGCCGCCCCTCCGCGCGCACGGCGAGCACCCCACCCACGTCGACCGCACGCTGGACGAACCCGGCACCGCCGGGCTGACTCGGTTCCATCGGCCACTGGTCGATGACGGCGATCTCCTTGTCCACCGGCTCCGGAGTCGCACAAGCGCGCTCCAGGTGTTTGGCCCGCACCACGCTCGGCGCGTCGGTCATCCCGCAGCCGGAGTCGTTGACCGTCCAGTGCGCCGGCACCCGGATCTCCGCGCCGAGGGAACTCTCCCAGCGCCAGTCGGCGGTCGCCGCCCGGTCCTGCGCCGCCGTGTCGACCGCCGGGGGCCGGGCCGGGCGGTCGCCGGTCAGCGCCGGAACCACCCCCACGGTGACGAGCACCGCCACGGCTACCGCCCCGGTCCCGGCCACCCGGGTGCGGCGACGCCGCCGGGCCACCCGCGCCCGTACCGCCCCGGCCAGGTCCGCCCCGCCCCCGTCGGCCTCGGCCTCGTGGCTGAGGAAGGTGTCCCGGAGCAGCGTCTCGACGTCGTACCGGCTCATGGCAGCGCCTCCCGATCGATCGTGGGCACCGTGGCCCGGAGCGTGGCGAGGGCCCGGGCAGCCTGCGACCGCACGGTGGCCGGGGCGCAGCCGAGGACCTCGGCGATCTGGGTGTCGGAGAGGTCCTCGTAGTAGCGCAGCACCAGCACCGCCCGCTGGCGGCGCGGCAGCCGGCGCAGCAGCGCCCAGGCGGCGTCGCGCGCCGCGTGGCTGCCGGCGTCGTCCGGGCCGGCCGCCCCGTCCGCGGGGGCGGCGACCGGCAACTCGCGCGAGGAGAGCCGCCGCCACCAGCGCAGGTTCTCGTTGACCAGGACCTGCTTGAGGTACGCCTCGGGCCGGCTCATCCCGGCCACCCGCGCCCACCGCACGTACGCCTTGGCCAGCACCGACTGCACCAGGTCCTCGGCCTGGTGCCGGTCCCCGGTGAGCATCAGCGCGAACCGCAGCAGGGCTCCCCCGCGGGCGGTCACGAACTCCTCGAACGTCGGCTGCATGGCACCTCCACCCCAGGAAAGTCCGTGGGGTGGCCGAGGTGCTGCACCGGTCGGGAAATCAGCCCCAGCGGTTGCCGGTGAGCTTCTCGTAGACGTCGACGTAGCGGGCCCGGGTCGCCTCGACCACCTCGGCCGGCACCTCGGGCGCCGGGGCCTGCTTGTCCCAGCCGCTCTCCACGGCCCAGTCCCGGACGTACTGCTTGTCGTAGGAGAACTGCGCCCGGCCCGGCTGGTACGACTCGGCCGGCCAGAACCGGGACGAGTCGGAGGTGAGCAGCTCGTCGCCGATTGTCAGGGTGCCGTCCGGCGCCCAGCCCAGCTCGATCTTGGTGTCGGCGACCAGGATGCCCCGGTCGGCGGCCAGCTCGGCGCCCCGGCGGTAGAGGTCGATGGTGATCCGGCGCAGCCGCTCGGCGGTCTCGGCGCCGACCTTGTCCACCACCTCGGCGAAGGTGATCGGCTCGTCGTGCTCCCCCACCGGCGCCTTGGTCGACGGGGTGAAGATCGGCTCGGGCAGGATGGACGCCTCGACCAGGCCGCGCGGCAGCTCCACGCCGGAGACGGCACCGGTGCGCTGGTACTCCTTGAGGCCGCCGCCGGTCAGGTAGCCCCGGGCGACGCACTCCACGGGCACCATCTCCAGCCGCCGGCAGCGGATCGCCCGGCCGGCGAACTCGGCCGGCACGTCGGTGGCGGAGATGACGTGGTTCGGCACCAGGTCGGAGAGCTGCTCGAACCACCACAGGGACAGCGCGGTGAGCAACTTGCCCTTGTCGGGGATCGGCGTCGGCAGCACCACGTCGTAGATCGAGATGCGGTCGGAGGCGACCAGGATCAGGTCGTCGCCGTCGGCGTAGACGTCCCGTACCTTGCCCGAGTGCAGAAGTTCCACGCGGCCTAGTACACCACGCGACCTGCGTACGGCCTCCGGCGGTGGCGGACGGCATCGATGCCGACGACAGCGGGTGCGGCGGTGTGGCCGGACGGACGTTGACACCCTCCCGCACCGCCTGCGTGAATGATCCGGCCGCCCCGCCCATCCGGTCCCAGGAGACTCCGTGCCCGCTGTCCGCTCCCCGCTGCCCCGTCACGGGGCGGACCCGGGCCGGCGGCGGGTGCTCGCCGCGCTGCTGGGGGCGCCGGTGCTCGCCACCGGCGGGCTCACCGGGTGCAGCGCGGAGCAGGCGGCCCCGACGGAGAGCGGCCCGGTCGAGCTGTCGGTCTTCTGGTACGGCGGACCGAAGCGGGCCGCGCTCACCGAGCGGGTGCTGCGGCTCTACACGGACCGCAACCCCCACGTCGGCTTCCGGATCACCTGGCAGGGCGTCGACGGCTACTACGACCGGCTGGCCACCCAGGCCGCGGGCGGCAACGTGCCCGACCTGATCCAGGTCGACGACAGCATGCTCGCCGAGTACGCCCGCCGCGAGATCGTCCTGGACCTCACCGGGTACGTCGCCGACCACCGGCTGGACCTGCGGAGCCTGCCGCCGGGCCTGGTCCGTTACGGGCAGGTCGACGGGCGGACGGTGGGCGTCGCGGCGGGGCAGACCGCAGCCGCGCTGGTCCACAACCGCACGCTGCTGCGCCGGCTGGGCGTGCCCGAGCCGGGCGACGGGATGACCTGGCCGGAGTACGTCGCCTGGGCGCGGCGGGTCACCCTGGCCAGCGAGGGCCGGGTGGCCGGCACGATGGACGCCTCCGGCGACTATCGCGCCTTCTGGCACTGGCTGCGCGGCCAGGGCGGTGAGTTCTACCGGGGCCGGCAGCTCGGCTTCGACGCCGACGCGCTGGTCGAGTGGTTCGAGCTGTGGCGGCGCGCCCGGTCCGACCGGGCCACCCCGAGTGCCGCCCTGGTCGAGCAGGCCGACAGCGGCGAACCGGCCCGGCAACTGGTGGTCACCGGCGCCGCGGCCACCTCCTTCGCCTGGTCGCACCAGCTTCCGGAGCTCCAGCGGCTCACCGGCGCCGAGCTCGGCCTGGCCGCCCTGCCCGGCCCGCCGGAGGCGCAGTGGGCGCGGGCGTCGATGTTCTGGGCGGGCTTCCGCGGCACGCGGCAGCCCGCCGTGGTGGCGGACGTGATCAACTTCCTGACCGGCAACGGCGAGGTGGGCGCGGTGCTCGGTCACGAACGGGGGCTCAGCCCCAGCCTCGCCGTCCGCCGCTACGTGGAGGGCAGCATCACCGACCCGGCGCAGAAGCGCGCGGCGGCGTTCGGCACCGCGCTGGACGACCGGTTGGGACCGGCGCCCAGCCCGCCACCGCAGGGCCATCCCCGGGTGCGCGCGCTGCTGCTGGAGGCCGCCGAGAGCATCCGCAGCGGGGCGGCCGGCAGCCGGGCGGCGACGTCGCGCTTCATGGCCAGGGCGGAAGCCGCCCTGGCCGGATAGCGGCCGTCCGGCAGGCGCCGACCCGCCGGCTCAGCGCGGCGGGCCGCCGCGCCGGTTGCGCATCATCCGCAGCACCAGGAAGACGATCACGGCGACCACGACGAGGCAGCAGAGCAGGCTGAGGAAGCCGAAGCCGCCACTGCGGCGTCGCCGCGCGGCCTCCACCACCAGCTCACCCGTGCCGGTGGACGCCCAGGCCGCGACGGGCACGAACACCGACAGCACGACGGCACCGAGGACCGCGCTGAGCCGGCCCCACCACTTACCGAAGGAAGACATGCTGACATCCTCGCCGACAACCGCAACCCTGGCACGGCAGTCGGCGGGCAACCCGACCGCAGGATCCGGACCGGCGCGGTCGGGCCCGGAGACGCCGAAAGACCCCGGAAACGCCGGAAGACCCCGGAGATAATCTCCGGGGTCTTCCGCGAGAGTAGCGGGGACAGGATTTGAACCTGCGACCTCTGGGTTATGAGCCCAGCGAGCTACCGAGCTGCTCCACCCCGCGTCGGCTCGTTAACTCTATCGCATCCCTCGCCCCGATGATCAGCGGGCCCCCGATCCCGCCCGGATTCCTTCCCGGGCCGCGCCACCGAGACAGCCGGGACGCGTGACCCGGGGCCCGGGACTGGCTGGGATTTCCGGGTCGCGTACGCCGCCGGCGGCACGGCCCGGAGCCCGGTTCCTGCCGAAAACGCGGAACGGCCCCGAGGATCACCCTCGGGGCCGTTCCGACGTGGTAGCGGGGACAGGATTTGAACCTGCGACCTCTGGGTTATGAGCCCAGCGAGCTACCGAGCTGCTCCACCCCGCGTCGGCTCGTACACCGTATCTCACCACCCCCGGCCACCGCAAAACGACCCCCGAGCGGGGCGGTCCGGGCCGCGCGCCGCCGCCCGGACCGCCGTACGGCTCAACCCAGCCAGTCCTCGATCGCGTCGACCGCCCGCCGGCTGTCGGCGTCGACCTGGGACCGCTCGGCGGAGGTGCCCTCCCAGCCCTGCTCCCAGAGCACGGTCACCACGTCCCCTACCCGGATCGCCCGGATCAGCCGGACCTCCTCGCCGCCCGTCGGCTCGCCCTCGACGTCCCGACCCGGCGTCCGGATCTCGAACAGCACCGAGTCGTCGCCGAATCCGCCGTCGGCCAGCAGCCGCACCCGGGACGTCGACGGGTTGCCGCCGCTCACGCCCGGCTGCTCGGGGCAGGCTCGCACCGCCGCCCGCAGCTCGCGCAGGAAGTCGTCGGCCCGGCCCGGACGGTAGACGGTGACGCTGTGCGCGTAGCTGCCGTCGGGGACGTACCCCTGCGGGGTCTGGGGCAGCTTGTAGGCGAGGTTCCGGGTGCGGCGCTGCACGATCCCGGCGTCGCTGCCGTACTGGGCGTCGCAGAGCCCCGGCAGCGCCGCGGTGTCGCGGAAGACCGGGTCGATGCCCGTCCGGTTCGCGGCCGCCTGGACGAAGAAGGCCCGGTCCGGGACCGAGGTGGGCGTACGCGGCGGCGCGGCGCCGGTGCTCCCCGGCGTCGTCGCGGGCGTGCCCCTCGTCGGGGGCGTGCCCGTCACCGACGGCGCGCCGGTCGGCGTGCCCGTCACCGACGGCGCGCCGGTCGGCGTGCCCGTCGCCGCCGACGACGGAGTGGGCGCCGGCGGTGCCGGGGTGCCGGCGGGCGGCGGGAGGGGGGTGGCGTCCCCGGCCAGCACCAGCCGGGTGCCGGTCGCCAGCCCACCGACCAGCAGTGCCGTCGCGAGCGCGGCACCGGTGATCCGGACCCGGGCCCGCCGGTCCGCGCGCCGTCGCACCTGCTGAGGGGCGGCCAGGGTGCGGCCGTCGGCGTCCCCGGCGAGCGACCGGTAGAGATCGGACAGTTCACGCGACATCGTTCGCCTCCAGATCCTCGACGGACAGGTCGGGCAGCAGCGTGGCCAGCCGGGCCCGCCCCCGCGCCAACCAGGACTTCACGGTGCCGGTGGGCACCTGCGTCTCCCGGGCGATGTCCTGCACCGACATGTCGAAGAGGTAGTGCAGGGCGAGCGCCTGCCGCTGGGCGGCCGGCAGTTGGCGCAGCGCGCCCACCAGCAGCACGCCCTCCTCGCCCGGCGGCGGCACCTGCTCCGGCGGCCCCGTACGGCTCAGCATCGCGCGCCAGCCGCGCAGCCGGCGCCACCGGTCGGTGGCCAGCCGCGCGACCACGAGCCGCAGCCAGGCCTCCGGCGCCGGGTGGGTGGTCAGCCGGCCCCACTGCCGCCAGGCCCGGGCGTACGCCTCCTGCACGAGGTCCTGCGCCTCGGTGTGGTCGCCCACCACGGCGTAGCCGTAGCGCAGCATCCGCCGCGAGGTGCTCCGGTAGAACTCGTCGAAGCTTGTTGCGTCCCTCATCTCCCGACCACGCTCCCCCGGCCGTTCCCGCCTCTTGCAGGGAAGACGGCGTCAGGAGGGGGCGGGTTGCGGGGGTCCGGCCGCCGGTCGGGAAAGCGACAGCGCCCCCGGCGCCGGGGACCGGATCGGTCCGCGGGCCGGGGGCGCTGCGGCGGATTGCCTGGTCAGCCGCTCGGCGTCGGTGTCGGTGCGGCGCTGCCGCTGGCCGCCGGGGACGCCGGCGGGCTGCCGCTGGGCGTGGCACCGGGCGTCGGGGCGGTCGCCGCCCGCTGGGCCTGCTGGAAGGCGGTGAGCGCCTCGTCCAGCGCCTTCAGCGCGCGCCCGTACCGCTCGAAGTCGCCGGACGCCTGCGCGGCCCGGACCTCCGTGATGGCGGTCTGGACCCGGTCGGCCGCCTCGGCCAACTCACCGGTCAGCGCGGGCGGGGTGCCGCCCGGCGGGGTGCCGCCGGTCGGTGGCGGCGCGCCCGGGGTGGCGGCCTGCTTGCCCTGCTCGACGAGCTGCTTGATGCCGTCGGCGACGCTGTTGGCCAGCACCACGTAGGAGCCGCCGTCGCCGTAGGACATCAGCACCCGCTGCAACAGCGGCGGCGCGTTCTGCGCGGCGGTCTTCACGTAGACCGGCTCGACGTAGAGCATGCCGTCGCCGAACGGCAGGGAGAGCAGGTTGCCGTACTGCACCTGCGCCTGCGCGGACTGGAGCAGGTTGAGCTGCTGCCGGATGTTGCCGTTCTGGGTCATCGACTGGTGCACCTGTACCGGCCCGGAGACCCGGGTCTGGTCGGGCAGGTCGAGCACCTCGAGCTTCGGCTGCCCGTCCACGTACGACCCGGAGATCAGCGCGGCGAGGTTCTCCCGGCCGTTCGGGGTGACCGCCGAGGTGAGCTGGAAGCGTGGCGACTCCTGGCCGGGGAACTGCGTGAACAGGTAGTACGGCGGCTGCTTCTGGCCGGTGTCGGGGGCGTCCGGCACGTTCGGCACCTGCCAGAAGTCCTGCGCCGAGTAGAAGTCGCCGGGGTCGGTCACGTGGAACCGGGTCAGCAGGTTGCGCTGCACCTTGAACAGGTCGGACGGGTAGCGGAAGTGCTCGGCCAGTTCCACCGGGGTCTCCGACTTCGGCACCACCAGGTCGCCGCCGAACGCCTTGTTCCACGCCTTGAGCACCGGGTCGGTCTCGTCGAACTCGTAGAGCCGGACGGTGCCGTCGTACGCGTCGACGGTGGCCTTGACCGAGTTGCGGATGTAGTTGACGTTCTCCCGGGCGAGCTGGAACGTGCCCCGCCCCGTCAGCTCGTCGGCCGTCTGCTCCTGGAGGTTGATCCGCTCGGCGTACGGGTAGGTCGCCGCCGTGGTGTAGCCGTCGATGATCCACTGGATCCGGCCGTCCACCACCGCCGGGTACGGGTCGCCGTCCAGGGTCAGGAACGGGGCGACCTTCTCCACCCGGTCGCGCGGGTTGCGCACGTAGAGCAGCTTCGAGTTGTCGTTGACCGCGTCGGAGAGCAGGAAGTTCGACTCCTGCTCCTTGATCGCGTAGAGCAGCCGGCGGGTGAACGAGCCGATCTCGACGCCGCCCTCACCGGTGTAGGTGTAGGACTCGCCACCCTCGCCGACGGGGCGGTCGAACTCCGCCTTCCGCTCCGGGTCGGTCTGGCCGACGATCGCGTAGTCGCCCTCGTCCATCCGCTCGCCGTAGTAGATCCGGGGCTGCTTCGCCGGGATCTGCTCGGTCTGCGCGGCGCACTGCTCGTTCGTCTGCGCCTGGCCCTGTTGCTGCTTCTGCTGTTCCTGGGGGTCGCCGAGGAAGCCGGAGACGAAGAACGGCTGGCCGCCGCAGACCACCCGGCTGCCCGGCGCCGCCACGAGGCCGTAGCCGTGGGTGTAGACGGTGTGCCGGTTGATCCAGGTGTTCTGCTGGGGGGTGAGCTGCCGGTAGTTGACCTCGCGGAGGCCGACCACGTAGTCCTGCACCTTGCCGTTGACCGCGTACCGGTCGACGTCCAGCTTCTCGCCGAAGTCGTAGAACTGCCGGACCTGCTGGCGCTGGGTGTAGGTCTCCGAGACCAGTTGCGGGTCGAGCAGCCGGATGTTCGGCACCACGGAGGTGTCCGTGGCCAGGCTCGCCGGCGGGGTCAGGTTGTTCGCCGCGTACGGCGTGGTGGTCACCGACTCCAGCCCGAACGCCGCCCGGGTGGCCTTGATGCTGCGATCGATGTAGGGCGCCTCCTTCTCCTTGGCGCTCGGCTTGACCTCGAAGGTCTGCACCGCCCAGGGGTAGATGCCGCCGATGGCGACCGCGGAGACGCCGAGCAGGGCGAGCGAGATGCCGGGCCAGACCAGGTTCCGCATCCACGCGTTGGAGAAGACGATGATCGCGATGGCCACCACGATGGAGATGTACGCGAGGATCTCCTTGGCCGGCAGCAGCGCGTTGACGTCGGCGTAGCCGGCGCCGTAGACGTTGGCGCCGTCGTTGTACTCCAGCAGCATCGCCCGCCGGTCCAGCACGTACGCGATGGCCTTGAGCAGGACGAAGACCGCGACCAGCGTGCTCAGGTGGGCCCGGGCGGCGTTGGTCATCCGGTCGCCGACGCCCTGGAGCCGGACGCCGCCGAAGATGTAGTGCACGGCCAGCGCGCCGACCACGGACAGCACCACCGCGGTGAAGCCGACCCCGAGCAGGTAGCGCCAGAACGGCAACTGGAAGACGTAGAAGCCGATGTCCACCCCGAACTCCGGGTCCTCGACGCCGAAGTCCCCGCCGTTGCGGAAGAGCAGCCACTGGTTCCACCGGCTCTGCGCCGACAGCCCGGCGAAGAGGCCGACCACGCCGGCGACCAGCGCGATCCACAGGCCGAGCCGGGGGCTCAGCAGCATCCGGTAGCGCTCGAGGGTGGCCTGCTCCGGCGAGTGCGGCCGCATCCGGGGGCGCAGCCGGTGGGCCAGCCAGAGGTTCCCGCCGACGATCACGGCCATGCCGAGGCCGACGGCGAGGAAGAGCAGCAACCGGGTCGCCAGCACGCCGGTGAAGACCTGCGTGTAGCGGACCTCGTCGAACCACAGCCAGTCCGTCCACGCCTGGACACCCCAGCCGAGCAGGGTGAAGAGCACGAACACCCCGACCAGCACACCGATCGTGACGCGTCCGCGTCGGCTCATCCTCGGCAGGGGGCTGCTGCTACGCATGACCACTGTTGGCTCCGCACGCTCGATGTGATCGGCTCCGACCAGGCACCCAGAGTACGGGGTGTTCCTGAACGTGTCGGTCCAAGGTCACGTGGCGACCACGCGGAGCCGCCCCGCGCCGGCCGACGGCGCTCGTCGCGGCGACCGGGTGCGCACCTGATCGGCGCGCGCTCCCCGACGCGACGGGGTCGGCGGCGGCGGCGGAACCGGCCGCGTGCGGCGGTCAGCAGCGGGTCGGCTGTCCGCCGGCGCGCAGCGTCTCCAGGGCGGTCAGCGCCTCGTCCAGCGAGCCGACCCGCAGCAGCGGCAGCCCGGGCTGCGGGTTGCGGACGGCCTCGGCGCAGTTGTCCGCCGGCACCAGGAACGCCACCGCGCCGGCCTCCTTCGCGCCCACCAGCTTCTGCGCGATGCCGCCGATGGGACCGACCCGCCCGGCGTCGTCGATGGTGCCGGTGCCGGCGATGATCTTCCCGCCGGTCAGGTCCTCCGGGGTCAGCTTGTCCACGATGCCGAGGGCGAACATCAGGCCGGCGCTCGGCCCGCCGATGTCCTCCAGGTCGATGTTGAGGGTGAACGGGTGCGGCTGCTGCTGCTCGATCTCGATGCCGATGCGGGGCCGGCCGTCCTGCTCCCGACTGGTCACCTTCGCCGTGGCGGCGGCGCCGCCCCGGGTGTAGCCGATCTCCAGCGCGGTCCCGGCGGGCTTGGCCCGGACCAGCTCGGTGAGCCGGGCGGCAAGCGGCACCGGCTGCCCGTCCACCGAGGTCACCACGTCGCCGGGCTTGAGCACGCCGGCGGCCGGGCCGTCGGCGGCCACGGTCTTGACCACCACCTGGACCGGGTACCCCAGCTCGCTCAGCGCCGCGGTCTCCGCGCTGGTCTGCGAGACCTTGAAGTCCTCGGCGTTGCGCTCGTCGACCTCCTCGCGGCTCTCCCCGGGCGGGTAGACCAGCTCGCGCGGCACGACCGCCTCGTCGTCGGAGAACCAGCCCTGGATCGCCGAGCGCAGCTTGACCGTGGGCTGCACCCCGACCGTGGTCAACCGGAGCTGCCCGGCGGACGTGGAGGTCTCCCGGCCGCTGATCTGGATGACCTCCTTGCCGTTCTCCTTGCCCAGCGTGTTCACGGTCGGCCCGGGGCCGAGCACCACGTACGGGATGGGCGCGCCGAGCACGCCGATGCTGAGCAGGGTGGTGAGCAGAGCACCGAGCAGGACGGTCACGCCACGACGTCTCATGCGGCAGAGCGTACCGACCGGGGTGGGACGCCCCGGCGGGCGAACCACGACTTCGCCCTCAGCGGAACGCCAGCGGCGGCGACCTGGGGCGCGGCGCGCGTACCGTAGACGTCGTGCCTGATATTCCGTTCGGTTTCGCGCTCCCGGGTGGGCAACCACCAGACCCCAACGATCCCGCGCAGATGCAGCAGTTCATGTCGCAGTTGCAGCACCTGCTCTCCGCGTCGGGCAGCGGGCCGGTCAACTGGGACCTGGCCCGGCAGGTGGCCGCCAGCCAGCTCGCCGCCGCCGGTGACCCGGCGGTCTCGCCCTACGAGCGCAACGCGGTGGAGGAGGCGCTGCGGCTCGCCGACCTCTGGCTGGAGCCGGCGTCCGCCCTGCCCTCGGGCATCCAGACCTCGGTGGCCTGGAACCGCAACGAGTGGATCTTCAAGACCCTCGACGTCTGGCGCAAGCTCTGCGACCCGGTGGCCAGCCGGATGGTCGGCGCGATGGGCGACCTGGTGCCGCCGGAGGCGCGCGCCCAGCTCGGCCCGATGCAGTCCATGGTCGCCACCCTCGGCGGCGCGCTCTTCGGCGGCCAGCTCGGCCAGGCGCTCGGCTCGCTCGCCGCGGAGGTGCTCTCCGCCGGCGACATCGGGCTGCCGCTCGGCCCGGCCGGCACGGCCGCGCTGATCCCCGCCAACATCCGGGCGTACGGCGAGGGCCTGGAGCTGCCGGAGGACGAGGTCCGCCTCTACGTGGCCCTGCGCGAGGCCGCCCACCAGCGGCTCTTCCAGCACGTGCCGTGGCTGCGCGGGCACGTGCTCAGCGCCGTGGAGATGTACGCCGCGGGCATCCGGGTCAACCGGGAGGCGATCGAGGAGGCGATGGGGCGGGTCGACCCGACCGACCCGGAGTCGATGCAGGCGATCGCGCTGGAGGGCATCTTCACCCCGGAGGACAGCCCGGCGCAGAAGGCGTCCCTGGCCCGGCTGGAGACCGCCCTGGCCCTGGTGGAGGGCTGGGTCTGCCACGTGGTGGACAGCGCGGCCGGCGGCCGGCTGCCCAGCGTGGTCAGCCTGGGCGAGGCGTTCCGGCGGCGCCGGGCGGCCGGTGGCCCGGCCGAGCAGACCTTCGCGGCCCTCGTCGGCCTGGAACTGCGCCCGCGCCGGCTGCGCGAGGCGGCGGCGCTCTGGGCGGCACTCACCGAGCACCGGGGCATCGCCGGCCGGGACGCCCTCTGGGGCCACCCCGACCTGCTTCCCTCGGACGCCGACTTCGCCGACCCGGTGGCCTTCGCGATGGCCCAGTTCGACCTCAGCGAGCTGGAGAGCTTCGACTTCAGCGCGCCGGGCGGCCCGGAGGAGAAGGCCCCGGGCGAGCCGGAGCAGCGCCCGGACGACACCGAGGGCGGCGACGCCCGCCCCTGACCCCGTAACCACCGACGGGTGCCGCCCGACCCGCCCGGGTCGGGCGGCACCGCACGGTCAGCGCCGCCCGCGCGGTGCCGTGGCCCCTCGTCGCAATGCGGCCGTGGTCCCTCGTCGCAGTGCGGCCGTGGCCCCTCGTCGCGGTGGCCAAGGTGCGTCCGATCGGCGCCCCTCGCGCGGTCCGGTCCCGGCCTCTCGCCACGGTGCGGTCGCGCGCGGCTCCTGCGGTGCCGTCAGCGGGGCCGACCGCTGCCGGAGAGCAGCGCGCGGGTGGTCTCCCAGCCCTCCACGGCCGGGTCGAGGAAGGCCAGGTCGGCCGGTCCGCGCAGGCGACGCCACGCCGGGGTGACCGCCAGGTCGCCGGGGCGCGGCGCCGCCGCGCGCACGGCCGCGGGCCGCGTGGTGTCCAGGTCCAGCGGCGGCAGCCACGTCGGCACGGGCAGCCGCGCGGCCACGCCGAGCAGCCCCGGTCCGTCGCCCTCGACCGGCGCGACCGCCACCGGTCGGGTGGTGAGCGGGCGGAGCAGCTTGCCGATGGTCAGGCCCGGCACGTCGGGGGCGTCCCCGGCGACCACCGCCACCTGGTCGTACCCGGTGCCGGCGAGGGCGGCGAAGACGGCGTTCGGGGTCGGCTCGGGCACCTCGTGGACGGCCGTGTCCGGCCAGACCACCGCGTCGGCCAGCCAGCGATCCTCCGGCGTGACGGCGACCGCCGTCTCGACCTCGTTGAGCGTGGCGAACAGGTCGACCACGTCCTCGGCGAGCGCGGCCCGCCAGTCCACCGGGTCGATGCCGGGCGGCGACCAGGTCACCGGTCCGAACAACGCCACCACCACACGTCGGGCCACCCCGCGACACTAGCCCGTCGCCCGGTGACGAGCGACGGCGCGGGATGCGCAGGCGCGGGAGCCGGCCGACGGGGCACCGACGGCGCGGGCGGAGCAGGTCGGCCCGGCGACGGCGCGGGCGTCGGGTGTCAGTCGGCCAGCGGGGCGCCGGCGACCGCGGCGACGCCCTCCAGATAGCCGCGCGCCCGCTCGGTCTTCGGGTAGCGCGCGACGAGCGCCCAGAACCGGGCGTTGTGGCTGGGCACGATGAGGTGCGCGAGCTCGTGCAGGAGCACGTAGTCGATCACCCAGTCCGGCATGTCCTGGACCCGGTGCGAGATGCGGATCGTGCCGTCGGCGGGGGTGCAGGACCCCCAGCGGCCGTTCTGGTTGGTCACCCAGCGGACGCTCGTCGGCACCGCCTGCGCGCCGTGCTCGGCCAGATAGAGCCTGATCAGTCGGGTGGCCCGGGCGAGCAGTTCGGCGTCGGACCGGGCGAGTCGCCCCTCCCGGGCAGCCAGCCGGGCGAGCATCCGGTCGACCCACTCGCTCTCCTCGGCCCGGGAGAACTGGTCCGGAATGAGGACGACGACCCGCTCACCGTCGCGGTACGCGGACACCGTCCGTCGCCGGCGCTGGCTGCGCCGCACTTCGACGACCGGCTTGCGCGCCCCTGCCATCAGCAGACCGCGCAGCCTCGGATTCCTGCCACGAAGGAAAGCTAATGCGTACTGACCAGGGGTCCGCAAGAGTCAACACGACGACACGCGCCCGGAAAATGATGATTGGTCGGCAGAGTCCCGAAAAAACTTTGAACGGGTGGCCGGGAATCGCCGTCGTCACCCTTCGTGGCGACCGACGACGGGCGGGCGCCGACGCACCACAACCGTAGGTGATCACCCGGCCGGGCGCAGCTCGGGGCCCCCGCACGGGGGCTTTCGACCGGGTTCGGTCGGCGTGTCCCCGCCAAACTGACTTATCAGACGTAATTCGCCATGCACACTCTCGACGTCGACTTGCTCACAGTGGCGAAGCACAGCTGACATGGAACCGCCCAGACCTGGGTAGGGTCCGCGCACCAGCGGTCACGACGGTGGCTGCGGGAGAACGACCCAGCGCCGGCGCCCGCGTGGCCCGCCGCCGGGCAACCCGCCGGGACGGCATCGGCCGGCGGACGAGACGAGGAGGGCACCGTGGCCGACCAGGCCCAGACCTACAACGGTTACTGCGTCAAGTGCAAGGAGAAGCGGGACTTCGAGGGACGCGTCGAGGTCTCGAAGACCGGGATGAACATGGCCAAGGGCAAGTGTCCGGTGTGCGGCACAACAGTGAACCGCATCCTGGGCAAGGCGAAGGTCTGACCCGTACGGGAGCTTCGGAGGGGGTGGCCGCCGGCCACCCCCTCCGGCGTCCCCGCGCCCGGTCCGGGTCGCGGGCCACCACCCGAACGGCCCGGCCCGAGCTCTGCCCGGCGCCGGTCGCGCGCCGCCACGCTCCCCCACCCGTCGCTACTGTCGGCTCGCCGACATGGTTACCGGCCGGTTGTGGATATCGCGGAATGTCCTGTGGACAGCGCTGGACAGGGACCCGCACACCTGTGGACAACGATCGACGGACAGCACGGACGCGGTCACGATTCGTTGTCATGCGTCGAGCCCCGCTCCCCCGCCCCACGCTGCTGCCCGGCCTCACCCGCCTCTGGCGGGACCGGCACACCCTCCAGCTCGGCGTCGAGCCGGGCCGCGCCGTCCTGCTGGAGATCGCCGATCCCCGGGCGGCCCGGCTGCTCGACCTGCTCGACGGCACCCGCAGCGAGCGGCTGGTGCTGGAGCAGGCCGTCACCGCCGAGGTGGCGCCCGACGCGGCCCGCACCCTGCTCGACGCGCTGCGGGCCGCGGGCCTGGTCGTACCCGCGCACACGCTGCTGCCGAGGGACCTGGCCGGGCCGTCCCGGGCCCGGCTCGCCGCCGAGGCCGGGGCGCTGGCGCTGGTCGCCGCCCGGCTGCCCGGCACGCCCGCCCAGGTGCTACGCCGCCGGCTGGCCGCCCGGGTCGTGGTCAGCGGGGCCGGCCGCCTCGGCGCCCCGATCGCGCTCGCCCTGGCCCAGGCCGGGGTCGGGCACGTGCACCCGGACCTGACCGGCCCGGTCCGCCCGGCGGACCTGGTCGGCACCGGGATCCCGGCCGCCGCGATCGGCCGCCCGCTGGCCCCGGCGGTACGCGCCGCCGTCGAGCACGCCGCCCCGGGCACGGGCACGGGTCCGCTCCGGCCCGGTCGGGCCGACCTGGTCGTCCTGCTCGGCGCGGACCGCCCGGCCGCCCTGCTCGCCGCCGCGCACGCCCGGCGCCGCCAGCCGCACCTGCTGGTCGCCCTCCGGGAGGGCGTGCCCGTGGTCGGCCCGCTCGTCCGCCCGCCCGCCGGCCCCTGCCTGAACTGCCTCGACCTGCACCGGACGGACCTCGACCCGGACTGGCCGGCGCTGGCCGCCCAGCTCGCCGGCGGCGCGGAGCAGGCGTGCGCCACCGCGACCCTCCTCGCGGCCGCGGCGTACGCGGCGGCGGAGGCACTCGCCCAGCTCGACGGGAGCGCCCCGGAGACGCTCGGCTGCGCGGTGGAGATCGCCGGGCCCGGCCGGTTCCGCCGCCGGGTGTGGCCCCCGCACCCCTCCTGCGTCTGCGCGCGGGGACGCCGGTGACCGCCGCCGGTGACCCGCCCCGGCGGACACCGGTGGCCCGCGCGGGGACGCGGCGACGGCCGTCCCGTGGGCCCCCGGGCCCGGTCGGCGGGCCCCCGAAGGGCGGGGTCCATCCACCCAGCCCGGCGGCAGAGCAGCCGCAGGCCCCCCGCGTCGGTAACAATGACCGGGTGACCGACATCCCGCGCCGGGCCGTGTCCCGGACCGCCAAGCTCGCCGCTCTGCCGCTCGGCTTCGCCGGTCGGACCGTTCTGGGCATGGGTAAGCGCGTCACCGGGCTCGCCTCCGACGTGATCTCCGCCGAGATCCAGCAGCGCACCGCCGAGCAGCTGTTCAGCGTGCTGGGGCAGCTCAAGGGCGGTGCCATGAAGTTCGGCCAGGCGCTGTCGGTCTTCGAGGCCGCCCTGCCCGAGGAGATCGCCGCCCCCTACCGGCAGGCGCTGACCAAGCTCCAGGAGGCCGCGCCGCCGCTGCCGGCGGCCAGCGTGCACAAGGTGCTCACCGAGCAGCTCGGCCCGGACTGGCGGGACCGGTTCGTGGAGTTCGACGACGCGCCGGCCGCCGCGGCCAGCATCGGCCAGGTGCACCGGGCGGTGTGGCGGGAGCCGGGCTACGGCCCGTCGGGTGCGCCGCACAGCCGCGAGGTCGCCGTGAAGATCCAGTACCCGGGCGCGGGCGACGCCCTGCTCGCCGACCTCAAGCAGCTCTCCCGGCTGGGCGGGATGTTCCGGGCGATCCAGCCCGGGCTGGACGTCAAGCCGCTCCTGGTCGAGCTGCGGGAACGGATCACCGAGGAACTCGACTACGAGCTGGAGGCCGAGTCGCAGCGCGCCTTCGCCGCCGCGTACGCCGACGACCCGGAGATCTACGTCCCGGCGGTGGTCTCCGCGTCGCCCCGGGTCCTGGTCACCGAGTGGGTCGAGGGCACCCCGCTGGCGGACATCATCCGCGAGGGCACCGAGGAGCAGCGCGACGAGGCCGGCCGGTTGATGGCCATCCTGCACCTGTCCGCGCCGCAGCGGGCCGGGCTGCTGCACGCCGACCCGCACCCGGGCAACTTCCGGCTGCTGGCGGACGGGCGGCTCGGCGTGATCGACTTCGGCGCGGTCGCCCGGATGCCGGAGGGCACTCCCGAGCCGATCGGCCGGATCGCCGCGTTGGCCCTGCGGGGCGACGCCGACGAGGTGGTGGCGGGCCTGCGGTCCGAGGGCTTCATCGCCTCGACCGAGGAGATCGACGCCCAGGCGGTGCTCGACTTCCTCCGCCCGATGCTGGAGCCCATCGCCGCCGAGGAGTTCCGGTTCAGCCGGGCCTGGCTGCGCGCCGAGGCGACCCGGCTGGCCAGCCCCCGCTCCCCCGCGTACCAACTGAGCCGGCAGCTCAACCTGCCGCCGTCGTACCTGCTCATCCACCGGGTGACGCTCGGGTCGATCGGCGTGCTCTGCCAGTTGGAGGCGAAGGCGCCCTACCGGGGCATCCTGGAGCGCTGGCTGCCGGGCTTCGCCCCGGTCCCCTGACCGGTCGCCGCGACGCGACAATGCCCGACACGCGCCGGAGGACGACGGACGGAACGCGCCGAGGGGCGGTGGCCGAACCGGCCACCGCCCCTCGGGCATCAGTGTGGATCTAGAGAACGCCCAGGTCGCGCGCCGATCGGTTACGGCTGCTCATGGCGACGGTGCGGGCGGAACGGGTTGCCTCAGTGCTCGTGGTGGTACGACCGGCCTGAGGCCGGCGCATTCGAGCCCGGGACAACGCTTCGTGAAGTAGTTGCATTTCGGCGACTCCGTTAAGAACGTTCAGCATGGTGGTCAGCTCTCTCGTCGCCGGTGCGAGACCGGCGTGGGTGGGACGGATCGGGTTCATGTCAGGCTGCCAGCCGGACCGCGTTGCGCGACTCGGACAGCCCACTGGCCGCCAGCCGCGCCTCGGCCTCGACCCGGAGCGCCGCGTCGCGGGCGAGGTCCTCCTTGCGCGGGCGACCACGGGGCCGCTTACGCGGGACGACCGCGCCACGCTCGAAGATCTCGCCGCCCCAGACGCCCCAGGGCTCGGCCCGCTCCACCGCGCCGGCCAGGCACTCGACGCGCAGCGGGCAGTCCCCGCAGAGCGACTTGGCCAGCTCGAGCTCGGCGGGCGAGTCGGAGAACCACAGGTCGGGGTCGAACTTCCGGCAGGGCAGGTTCGCCTCCACCTCGACGCTCACGTCGAGCGGGGCCAACGCCAGACTCATCGCCCGGTCACCTCTCTCTCGTTTTCGATCTCGTGGATCGCACTTCCGACGTACTTGACGGGCAAAAAAACTGAGGCCGCGGATCCCGGTAGCGGGTTCCGCGGCCTCGAGGTGAGCCGGTGGTCTGATGGATCAGACTGGTCTACCTCGAGGTGGAACTCCGCGAACGTCCATGCGCTTGTTGGCGACATCGACGCCCTTGCCCGTGAAGCCACTGGTCCCCTGGATTCCGGTCGGCGCGGGAGCGAGGATCAGCTCGGCCTGAGCCTCGACCTGGTGCACCTGCGGAACCGACGGTCGCGTGGCGGCGTGGGCCACCCGGACAGCCGACAGCGGAACGACGGCAGCGGGCAGCGCCGCCGGACGCTCGTTGATGTAGAAGATCTCCATTGGTGCCACCTCCCTGACGTTCTCTCGTGCCGACACGGTCTCGACCCCTCGTGAGCAGCCCGAATGGCGCCGCTCGCGAGGTGTGCCATGAGGCTATTCCTCGCCCGGGGGCGAGGGCAAACGAATTTACGACGAGATTTCGAAGTTTTTCTCCGGGCAGACGTCGTCGACCGCCGCGCCCGCCACCAGCGCCAGCACCGCCTCCCCGTAGAGGCCGAGCTTGCGCGGCCCGATTCCGGCGATCGCGATCAGTTCCTCCGCCCGGGCGGGACGCCGCTCGGCCAGCGCGACCAGCGTGGCGTCGGTGAAGACCACATAGGCCGGAACCCGCTGCCCGCCGGCCACCCGCTGGCGCCACTCGCGCAGCCGTTCGTGCAGCTCGTCGTCGATGTCGGAGGGGCAGGTGGGGCAGCGGCCGAGCTTGCGGTCCGGCCCGGCGAGCAGGGTGGCGCCGCAGATCCGGCAGGACACGATCTGGGTCCGTCGCCGCTCCGGCCGCCGCCCCGGGCCGGCGCCGGCCCGCTCCGTGCCGCCCGAGCGGTCCAGCTGCGGCAGGAACCGCGACGGCCGCCGGGCCCGCCCACCCGGCGAACGGGCCGAGGCGTACGACAGCCACAGCCACTCCCGCGCCCGGGTGATGCCGACGTAGAGCAGCCGGCGTTCCTCCTCGACCTGCTCGACGGTCTTGGCGTACGTGGTGGGCAGGGTGCCCTCGGAGAGGCCGACCAGGAAGACCGCGTCCCACTCCAGCCCCTTCGCCGAGTGCAGCGACGCCAGGGTCACCCCGTCGACGGTCGGCACGTGCTGGGCGGCGGCCCGCCGGGCCAGCTCGTCGTTGAAGTCGGCCAGGGTGACCGGGCGCTCGACGGAGGCGGCCGGCCCGATCGGCAGCACCTCCGGGGTGGCCGCGTACTCCTCGGCGAGCTGGACCAGCGCGGCGAGCGCCTCCCACCGCTCGCGGGCGGCGCCACCGGCCGGGGCGGCGTCGGGGGCCCAGCCGACCGCCGCGAGCGCCTCGACCACGGCGGCCGGCAGCGGGGTCTCCCCCGGGATCGCGCGGGTGGCGGCCCGCAGCGCGACCATCGCCTGCCGGACCTCGGCCCGCTCGAAGAACCGCTCCGCTCCCTGCACCACGTACGGCACCCGCGCCTCGGTCAGCGCCTTCTCGTACGCCTCGGACTGCGCGTTGGTCCGGAACAGCACGGCGATCTCCTTCGCCGGGGTGCCGGCGTCGACCAGCGCGCGGCAGCGGGCGGCGACCGCGTTGGCCTCGGCCGGCTCGTCGGTGAAGATCCGCAGCTCCGGTTCGGGGCCGGGCGGGCGCTGGCCGACCAGCTCCAGCCGCAGCCGCGCCTCGGCGCCCCGCGCCTGCGAGATCACCGCGTTGGCCAGCCCGACGACCTGCGGGGTGGAGCGGTAGTCGCGGACCAGCCGGACCACCGTCGCCCCGCGGTACCGGCGCGGGAAGTCGACCAGGTAGGACGACGTGGCCCCGGTGAACGAGTAGATCGTCTGGCTGGCGTCGCCGACCACGGTCAGGTCGTCCCGGCCGCCCAGCCACGCCTCCAGCAGCCGCTGCTGGAGCGGGTTGACGTCCTGGTACTCGTCGACCACGAAGTGCCGGTACTGGGCGCGGACCTGCTCGGCGACGTCCCGGTGCTCCTCGATCCCCCAGACCGCGGCACGCAGCATGTCCTCGAAGTCGATCACGCCGTTGGACCGCTTGAGGCGCTCGTACGCGGCGAAGACGTCGGCGACCTTCGCCGGCTCGTGCGGGGTGTCCCGCAGCGCCTTCGCCGCCGCGACGACGTACTCACCCGGCTCCACCAGCGACGACTTGGCCCACTCGATCTCACCGGCCAGGTCCCGGGCCGCCGCCCGGTCGGCGCGCAGGCCGGCCTTGGCCGCGGCGATGGTGACCAGCCGGACCTTGCTGTCCAGCAGCTCGGGCATGGCCCGCCCCTCCAGCAGCCGGGGCGCGAAGTAGCGCACCTGACGCAGCGCCGCCGCGTGGAAGGTCCGCGCCTGCACCCCCGGCACGCCGAGCACGGCGAGCCGGCTCCGCATCTCGGCGGCGGCCCGGGCGGTGAAGGTCACCGCCAGCACGTGCCGGGCCGAGATCTCCCCGGACAGCGCCCGGTGGGCGATCCGGGAGGTGACGGCCCGGGTCTTGCCGGTGCCGGCGCCGGCCAGGATGCAGACGGGGCCGGCGGGGGCGGTCACCGCCGACCGCTGCTCCGGATCCAGACCGGCGAGCACGCGTTCGGACGCTGAGTGAACCACCACAGCGAGGAATTGTCTCAGCTCCGCCGGGCGTTGCAGCGGTTAGCCTGGGCTTGATCGGCAAGCCGCCGGGCGGACCGTTGGAGGATCTGACCATGCTGACGCTGTATTCCACCCCCTGGTGCGGCTACTGCCACCGGCTGAAGTCGCAGCTCGACCGGGAGGGCATCGGGTACGAGGTGGTCGACATCGAGCAGGACCCGAAGGCCGCGGAGTTCGTGATGAGCGTCAACGGCGGCAACCAGACCGTCCCGACGCTGCGCTTCGCCGACGGCAGCGCCCTGACCAACCCCTCGATCACGCAGGTCAAGCAGCACCTGGCCGGCCTGTCCGCCTGACCTGGCGCACCACCCGCCGACGAGCGGCCGGCCCGGACGGGCCGGCCGCTCGTCGCGTCCGGCGGCCCGGGCGGCCGGACGCGGGGGCGACCCCGCCGGGAGCCGTCACCGCCCCCGCCGCGGGCGGCCCGTGCCGACGACCTCCTGCCCTGCGGGGGCGAGCCGGTCGGCCGGGGCGAGCCCGTCGGCGGGACCGGGCCGGTCGGCCGGGCGTCGCGGGGCGGGGATCCGGGCCACCGGCGGGGGGCTGAGGGTGCGGCCGTGCCAGAGGTAGCCGCCGGCGAGCAGGGTGGCCAGGCCGATCAGGGCGAAGAGCAGGCGGTAGTCCAGCGCCCCGACGAGCAGCGCCCCGGCGCCGATGGAGAACGCCTGCGGGCCGCTCACCACGGCCTCCGAGGCCGCGGCGACCCGGCCGAGCAACCCGGGCGGGGTGCGTCGCTGGATGAGCGTGTGCAGGCCGACCATGGTCAGCGGCAACGACACCCCGGCCAGCAGCACCGCGACGAAGCCGAGCCAGAGGTTCGGGTACGTCAGCGCCAGCGAGGCCGGCCCGAAGAACGCCACCCCGGCGGCGAGCGTGCCCACCTCGCCCGCCCGGCGCACCACCGCCGGGGAGAGCAGCCCCCCGACCAGCCCGCCGACCCCCTGCACGGTGACCAGCACGCCGACGAACGCGGCGTCCCGGCCGAGACCCCGGTCGACGTACGCGAAGATCAACGACTCGCTGAAACCCATCGCCAGCGAGCCCAGCCCGTAGCCGAACAGCGCCCGGCGCAGCGCCGGCTCCCGGGCCAGGTGTCGCAGCCCGGCGCCCACCTCCGCGAGCCAGCGCGACCCGGGCCCGGCGGGCGGTGACTCCGTCGTCCGCAGCGCCCCGACCACGGCTGCGGCGGACAGGAACCCGACCATCCCGATCGCGGCCAGCATCCACCCGCCGACGGCGGCGTAGAGGCCGGCGCCGGCCAGCGGGCCGATCAGCCGCAGCCCCTGGCGTACGGTCTGGAGCACGCCGTTGGCCTCGGCCAGCAGGTCCAGCGGCACGAGCTGCCGGATCAGGCCGCTGAGCGCGGCGCTGAGCGTGATGTACGACAGGCCGTACAGGGCCGCCACCGCGTAGATGATCCACACGTCGGCCCGGTCGTGGACGGCTAACAGCGGGGTGAGCAGCACCGCCGTCACCAGGTTCGCCGCCACGAAGAACGGGCGGCGCGGGTAGCGGTCGACGAACCATCCGACCAGCGGGGCCAGTGTCATCGGCGCGATGACCGCGAAGATGGTGGCTCCGGCCAGCCCGTCCGACCCGGTCAGGTCCTTCACCCAGATGGCGAGGGCGAGCAGCAGGATCGACTCGGCGGCCATGCTGGCGAGCAGGCCGCCGAAGAGCAGGCGGAAATCCGGGCGGCGCAGGACGGTGCGCATGGGTCCCTCCGGCGGGGTGGTGCGCGTCTCGACGCGGTCGGGAGTCGCACGGCCGGGTCGGGACGGCGTCGGACCGGCCGCCACGCCCTTCCACGGTCCTCTTTTCTGCGAGACACGCCCCCGCCGGGACCTCCGGCGGGGGTTGCGCCGTCCATACTGACCGTGGGGGGCGAACTTCATACAGTTACCGTCGCGTCTGTGGCGGTCCACGGAAAAGAGGACGTCGTGCCTCCTGCCTCACCCAGCCCGATCCTGCGCCGTCGCAGGTTGGGCACCGAACTGCGCCGGTTGCGCGAGGCCAGCGGTCTCACCGGGGACCAGGTCATCGAGCGGATCGGCTGGGCCTCCGCGTCCAAGTTGTCCCGCCTGGAGAACGGCCGCAGCCGTCCGGATCCCGACGACGTCCGCGTCCTGCTCGACCTCTACGGCGCCGAGCGGGCGCTGCGCGAGGAACTCCTCGGCATCACCCAGGAGGCCGGCGACATCCGCGGTTGGCTGAAGAACTACCCGGTGATGACCCAGCAGCAGCGCAGCTTCGCCGAGCTGGAGGCGGGCTGCGCGGAGATCTCCGAGTACAACCCGGTCCTGGTCCCGGGCCTGCTCCAGACGCCGGGCTACGCGTCGGTGCGGATCGCCTCGGCCCGCCAGGTCGACGAGGAGGCGGGCGACCCGGAGGCCGGGGAGGACATCGACACCGAGGTGCAAGCCCGGCTGGCCCGCCAGTCGCTGCTGACCCGCACGCCCGACGCACCCCGCTACACGGCGGTGCTGGAGGAGGCGGCGCTCGGCGTCCGGACCGCGCCGCCCGAGGTGCTGCGCGAGCAGTTGGGGCAGCTCTGCGAGCTGGCGATGCTGCCGAACATCACGCTGCACGTGCTGCCCCGCGACACCCGGATCGCCAACTGGTACCTCCCGCCGACGGCGTTCTCCGTATACCGCTTCGCGGACCCCCTCGATCCGGAGACGCTGGCCATCGAAGGGGGGTTCACCGACGTCATGTCGACCGAGGTAAACGCGCTAAATCGCTATAAAGTGGTGTTCGAGTGGTTATGCACGGCGGCGCTCTCCGCATCGGACACCCTCTCCTGGCTGATCGAGGCGACGGGACGGCTGCCCGGCACGGCGACCGCGTCCACGGTGGCGTACGGGTCGGCAACGGCGCCGACCCAACGCCGCCGGCACTCCGGGCGCCTGACGGAACGGTGATCACGGGGGGCCACCGTCGGGTCGTGCGACGCCACTCGTTCCATCGGTGCAGTTCACCTCAGGAGTGAGACCATGAACCAGATCCGCAACACGCCGTCCGTCCGCGCGCGGCTCGCCGACGCCCCGTGGCGCAAGAGCACGCGCAGCCAGACCTCGAACTGCGTCGAGGTCGCGCCACTGGGGACGGGGCCGGCCGCGGTGGCCCTGCGGGACAGCAAGGACCAGGGCGGCCCGGTGCTGCTGTTCAACCGGGCGGGCTGGCTGGGCTTCATCGCCGGCGCCAAGAACGGACAGTTCGATCTGAACTGATCCGCCGACCGTCGCGGGGGGGGGGGGGGGGGGGGGGGGGGGGGGGGGGGGGGGTGGGGGGGGGGTCTTTTTTTTGGTTAGTTCGCCGCTCGGGGTGAGGGCGCACCCTC